>DATAKV010000004.1:0-17093 GCA_036261375.1 Anaerolineales bacterium | reverse complement strand
GCTGAATATCGCCCAGGGTTTCCGCGACAATGTGTCGATTACGGGCTTGATGATGACCAAAATGGACGGCGACTCGCGCGGCGGGGCGGCTATCTCCATCCGCTCGGTGACCGGTGTGCCGATCAAGTTCATCGGTACCGGAGAAAAGCTGGACGCACTCGAGACCTTCGACCCGGGGCGTATGTCTTCCCGCATCCTTGGCATGGGCGATATGATCGGCCTGATCGAGAAGGCAGAAGCCGCCTTCGACCAACAGACCGCCCAACAGGCAGCTGATCGTATGATGAAAGGCCAGTTCACGCTCGAAGACTGGCTCGACCAGATGAAGCAGATGAAAAAGATGGGACCGCTTGCCCAGATCATGGACATGCTGCCCGGGCAGATGGGCCAGGCGGCCCGC
The DNA here is from genome assembly GCA_036261375.1 of Anaerolineales bacterium. GTDB lineage: Bacteria > Chloroflexota > Anaerolineae > Anaerolineales > Villigracilaceae > Defluviilinea. Next base: position 16,693 of record DATAKV010000004.1, on the reverse strand, counting down.
CAGGTGGACCCGAAGGAGATCGAGAGGACATTCAAGCAATCGGAAGCGATCATCAACTCGATGACCCTCAAGGAACGCCGTGATCCCGACATCCTGAATGCTTCCCGGCGGCGGCGGATCGCGGCCGGCTGCGGTATGGAAGTCCAAGATGTGAACCGCCTGATCAAGCAGTTCCGTGAAGCACAGAAGCTGATGAAGATGATGCAAAAAACAGGTACAAAAGGGATGGGAAGATTGTTTGGATAGCAGACGAGCAGGTCACGCCAAAAGCGTGACCTTTTCTTTTGGTTCCCCTTTCTCCTGCCTGGATTTCCAGCAGGAATAGCAAAGGTAGCATTTTCCGAATTTCTTATCTTCCACCAGATAGGAAGCATGGAATTTCTTGCAGATGGTACAGCGGCGTAGAATCTTCGGTGGCATCCCTGCCTCTTTTGCAGGCTTACTTCCTCCACAGGCTTGCGTACTTTTTACGGTATTTCGGATCCTGCTCGGAGTCGATGAGCTCCAGGGCTTTCTCCCGGATCGTTTCCTCTTTAACTTCCTCATAAACATTGCGCATGCTTTGCAGAATGTCGTTACGGATCAGCGACCCATTCTTTTCGTTGAGACATTCCTTGAACCGGCGCTCGAGTCCATCCATATACATCTTTTGCTGTTTCTTGCCTGCTATGCCGACTTTCCACAGCGATTGCAGACAATGGCGGGCGGTGACGAAGCGCTCATCCTTTGTAACTTTTAGCAGCTTATCGAAGTCCCTGAGCATCCGTTCCTTCGGATCGCTCTTCGCCAGGTTGGATAGGATCTGGGCGGAAATGGCTCGAACATGGTTATCCTTGTGGGTTAAACCCGCCAGCATCTCATCCCAGACCTCATAGGACCAATCCACGGGTTGATCTGTTGCGTCGAGGAGATGGGTATACGCCTTGTTTTGCAGATCCTTGTCGTTCGATCGAATATTATCCACATACGTTCGTATGGTCTTGTCCATGATTCTCCATAATTAATATCTACCCTGCATGCTGCGCATGAGAAACCCAGAAAAGGCGATGTTGTACCTGGCGAGCGACGGGTCCACCCAGGTTTTCATTTCATTGATCGCGGCCCTGTACTCTTCGTAGAAGGCCCAGGTTGGTGTCGGCCTGTAGTGCAAATGGCTCAGCTCGAAGGTTTCGATGATGCCTTTTACCGTGGTAGGCTTGACATACACTTCCACTTCTGGCCGGTAATACGACTGGCAGATCGTCATCAGGGACCACTTGCCCAGTTTTCCGGTCTGCAGCACAGCCAGCATGGTTTCGAAGCCGCGCTGCTCATCTCCGTGTAGGATTTCCCGTAGCCCTTCGGCGAGCGTCTGTCTCCATTCCACAGGCAGGGAATGAGCGAAGTCCCTGAACCTCGGCTTTTCGAAGATGGAAATCAGGGAGGACCGTGTAATGATTTTTACCATGTCCTCAACGATCAGGTCCGGCAGCTTGAAGTTCCGCCGGGCAAACGATCCCTGAGTCATTTCGATCATTTTGTCGAGCTTATGTTTTTTGCGGATTGCGATCATCTCGGGATCCTCGAACCCGCCTGGAAAGCGATGGAAAAAATCGGCTTCCGCCTGTTTCAGTTTATCGAGGTTCATTGCGGGCTTGGATGGTTTCATTTGACAAGGAATGCCAGTTCGGTTTCGTATTTTGAGGGATCCTTATCCACGGCCGGGTCGGAGAAGTAGAACTCGGCACGTCCATTCCACCACTCGACGCCCTTTTCCTTTGACGTGCCCCACTTGATCTTGTTTTCCCCGGCCCATTCGAGCAGGGCGACGGTCGCTTTGTAGATCCCTTTGCCGCGATAAGGACCGGTGTAAAGCAGGGTCGCGTAACGGCCGGACGGCAGGGCGTCCGCGATGATACGCTCGTCGCCTTTGACGGCTTTATCCACGAGGAAGCCAACATCGATATCCAGCTCTTTCGACATATCCGTGGTGAGATAACGGATGATCGCCGGGCCGGAGGGTTTAACACCTTTCTCGTTCAACCAGCCATAGACCTCCTTCCAGGCGGGCTGCAAATACTTCGCGAAGGGAATGGGCACCGCCAGCCGCCTGGCCGCATAATGCTGCTTTTTGCGTCTCTCGATCCTGGGTTCTGTGATCATGGCTGCCTCTCTCCTTTTCTGCATTGTAGAACAGGTATTCTACTTCGTCAATGTGGCTCCATTGGCCGGTCTGTCCAATTCCAGGACCATGATCAAGTCCGTCTGCGGATCGTCGCCCAGGGAGAAGATATGTGAACCCGCCTGGCGAAATCCCCATTTCCTGTAAAACTCGATAGCCCGCTGATTCTTCTCCCAGACTCCAAGCCAGACGATATCACAGGCACGGTGCCGGGCTTCGTACAAAGACGCGTCCATCAATCTATTGCCCACGCCTCTGCCAACCAAATCCTGCAAGACATAAATCCTCCGGATCTCCATCGGATGGCTCCCCTCCATGCCCTGCTCCCTGCTGTTGAAGAGCAGCTGCGCATATCCAACCGGTTGTCCGTCTTCTTCGGCAATGAGGAAGATCGTATCCGCCTGGGAGAGCTCCTGATGCTGGATTTCGGGTGAAAAGGAGTTGCTCAAGTGGGCAGCCAGGTTTGCCGGGGTATTATCACTGGCAAACGCTTCAGAAAAGGTCCTGGCTCCCAGCTCGGACAGCATACCGGCATCGTCTAGGGTGGCGTGGCGGATATTCATAGCAACCTCCAATCAACCGTCTGGTGAATGAATTGTGAAATTGTACGGGCAGACAGAAAAACGGGCAACAGCGATTCTCCCTCTTCTCTTCACATTGTGTTCACAACTGAATTCTATACTGCGGACATCAGTTCAATCAAAAGGAGATCATCATGAACGGAAATACTGGTTTACGAATCCTCTCGGCGCTGGTGCTGGTGGCTGCGATAGCAGGCATCGCCTTCTTTGCCTTTCAGGCAGGTGTTGCCCAGGGATCACCGGTCACCATCGAGGCGGCGGAAGGTCAGACTGCACCCATGCCTTATCCCTACTATGGATGGGGAGGCCACTTCCATCACCCGTTTGGGTTTGGATTTGGGTTCTTCGGCTTCCTGATCCTGCTCTTCCTCTTCTTCGCTGCGCTGCGGGCCTTCCGTTTCCTGTTCTGGGGGCCGCGCTGGGGCTGGGGCCCTCATCGTCACGGTCCATGGGGACGCGGCTGGGAGAACGGTGTCCCACCGATGTTCGAGGAGTGGCATAAGAGAGCACACAGTGAGCATACCGGTGAAAAGAAAGAATAATATAATGCGTGGGGGCGGACAGCCGTCCGCCCCCACGGAAATTTTATGAAAACCATCCTCGTTGTGGACGACGAACCCAAGATCACCCAGCTCGTGCGCGATTATCTGGAGCGCGCGGGATTCGGGGTCCTTGTCGCGTTCGATGGCAGAAAGGCCCTGTCGATGGCCAAGACGGAGAAACCGGATGCAGTCATCCTGGACCTGGGCCTGCCCCAGCTCGACGGGCTGGACTTTACCCGCGAGTTTCGCAAGACCTCCAATGCACCGATCATCATGCTGACCGCCCGCGCCGAGGAGTCGGATAAGCTGATTGGCCTCGAGCTCGGCGCCGACGATTACATGACCAAGCCGTTCAGCCCCAAAGAGCTGGTGGCGCGCGTCCGGGTTGTGTTTCGGCGGATCGAAAATGCCGCCAATGCCGGCTCTGAAGTGATACGCGTTGCAGACTTGACCCTGGATGTCCCTCGCATGCGGGTGACCGCCGAGAAACGAGAGATCGAGGAGCTGACACCGACCGAGTTCGAGCTGCTCGCCACGCTGGCACGCCAGCCCGGACGCATCTTTACCCGTGCCCAACTGCTGGATGCCATCCATGGGGTGGCATTCGAATCCTATGAACGGGCCATCGACGCCCACATCAAGAATATCCGGCGCAAGATCGAGGTCAAGGCCGGTGAGCCGAAATATATATTGACCGTTTATGGCGTCGGGTATAAATTTGCGGATCGATAACTCCCAATGAACCGTGAACCGTTTATTCACCGTCAGCGTCCTCCCTGGTGGCCTGAGAATGAAGAATGGCCCCCAAAGAACTGGGGACATACGCGCGGCAGATCCTTTTTTCGGCGTATGGGCTGCTTCTTTGTTCTTGCCAATCTGGTTGGGTTTATACTGTTCGCCATCCTTCTGGGGCTGGCTTATACCGCCCTCTACCAGGGCCTGACGCCCAGTTCCCCGTTGTTCGATTTTATCCTGACCGGAGGTGTGCTCTTTATTGCCTTGGTCCTTGGCGTGATGTTCCTGGCGGCGAGGAACTTCCGGCGTATGTTCAATCCGCTGGATGAGCTGGTAGATGCCTCCCACAAGGTGGCGGAAGGCAACTACACCGTACGCGTCGAAGAAAAAGGACCCCCCGGTGTCCGCAATCTCACTCATGGATTCAATTCCATGGTGGAGCGCCTGCAGGCGAATGACCGCCAGCGGCGGGATATGCTGGCAGATGTGTCCCACGAGCTGCGCACACCCATCACCGTCATTCAGGGAAATGTGGAGGGCATTCTGGACGGTATGTATCCGGCAGATGAGACCCGGCTCAAATCGATCCTGGAGGAGACCCAGATCCTGTCGCGGCTGGTGGATGACCTGCGGACACTGGCTCTTGCAGAAAGTGGCTCGCTGCTGTTAAAACGAGAGCCGACCGAAATGGATGTGTTCCTCCGTGATATTGTCTCAGGCTTTACGGCACAGGCACAGGAAAAAGAGATCCGGATCGATTTGTCGCTGGCCGATTCTGATACGATCCATATCGATCCATTGCGCATCCGGGAGGTGCTGACGAACCTGCTCTCGAATGCATTGCGCTACAGTCCTCCGGGTGGGAAAATAGAGATTGAATTAGCGACCTCTGCGCAGGGTCTCGAACGCGCTGTGACGATCTCTGTCCAGGACAGTGGACCGGGGATCACGTCCGGCGACCTACCGCATGTTTTCGAGCGATTTTACAAATCCAGCGACTCGGGCGGGATGGGGCTGGGGTTATCCATCGCCAAATATCTGGTCGAAGCACACGGTGGAAGGATCTGGGCGGAAAGTGGGGCGGGTATGGGCACAAAAATATCCTTCACACTTCCCGGGTAGTTTATCTGGTAAAATATCCGCCTGTGCTTTCAGCCCGCATGCGTCCTTTCCGCAACCTCTCTATGCCTGTCTGAAACGCAAAACATTTCAAGGAGATAAAAGCAAGATGGTTCGTATCCGTTTACGTCGTATTGGTCTTAAAGGCCAACCCACGTACCGCATTGTGGCTGCCGACAAAGAGTCACCGCGCGATGGCCGCTTTCTGGAGATCCTGGGCTTCTATAATCCCCGAACCCAGCCGGCGACAATCCACGTCAAGGAAGACCGCGCCTATCACTGGATGAAGAACGGCGCGCTCCCGACCGAATCGGTGGCGCAGGTGTTCAAGAGCGCTGGGATACTCGAGCGTTTCGAACGCTTTAAGAAGGGCGAGTCCCTCGAGACCCTCGTCAAGGAAGCTGAAGAAGCGGAAGTCAAGCGCGGCGCCCCCGTGAAGACAAGTCAGTAATTCATCAAATCCCCAACCCCTCCCTCTGGGAGGGAGGGGAGTAAGGTATTTATGAAAGACCTGATCGAATACATTGCCAAATCGCTCGTAGATCATCCCGACGAAGTGCAGGTGCGCGAGAGTGGAGGCGGTTCCCGTGTCCGCATCGAGTTGAGCGTCTCAAAGGATGATATGGGTCGGGTGATCGGCAAGGGCGGCAAGGTGGCCAACTCCATCCGCACCCTGTTACGGGTCGCGGCGGAACGAGAGGGCAAACAGGCCACTCTCGACGTGGTAGAGCCAGAATAATGGCAGACGACAAAAAGACCCCAGGCTCGCCAGACGGCGAGCCTGTCTATTTGACAGTTGGATTTCTGCGCCGTCCGCATGGATTGGGCGGCGAGGTTATCATGGACCTGCACACCGATTTCCCGGAAAGGATGAAGAGCGGCCGGAAGCTCCTGGTGGGTGAGCAGCACAAACCATTCACACTCACCGGCGTCCGTCCCCATCAAGCGGGGCTGCTTGTGAAGTTCAAGGGGATCAACTCTGCCGAGGAAGCAGGACAGTTTCGCAATCAATGGGTGTATATCAAAGCCAGTGAAGCGCCGCCGCTGCCGGAAGGCAAGATCTACCAGCATCAACTACTCGGATTCCAGGTCGTTGACGATACGGAACGATCCCTGGGCGAGCTGGTGGAGATCCTGGAGACAGGCGCGAACAACGTGTATGTTGTGAAGGATGAGGCAGGTCACGAATTGCTTTTGCCGGCGATCCCGTCGGTCATTTTGGATATCGATACGGAGCGCCGTCTACTGCGCGTTCACGTGCTCGAGGGATTGTAGGTCACGCTTGCAGCGTGACAGTCCAGATGGATATGGCCGAGAAGAAATACTGGGTTGGCTTTAACCTGATCAAAGGAATTGGTGCGGTGCGTATGCAGGCGCTGATCCAGCATTTCGGCGATCTGGAGGCTGCATGGAAGGCCGCGCCCGTCGATCTGGCGGGAGCCGGCATGGGCTTGAAAGTGATCGAGCGCATTGTCCAGGCGCGTACCCAGGTGGATCTGGATAAAGTCTGGGATCGAATCGAATCCCAGGGGATCAAGATCCTGACCTGGATGGACAATGCCTACCCCCAACGGCTGAAGGAGATTGAACAGCCACCCCCGGTGCTCTACATCCGGGGTGAGTATCTTCCGGATGATCTTTTTGCAGTCGCCATCGTCGGCACACGGCGGGTGACCCCCTACGGACGCCAGATCACGGAAGAGCTCTCTTCCTACCTCTCCGGCCATGGGATAACCGTGATCTCCGGCCTGGCGCGCGGCGTGGATGCGATTGCCCACCAGACCGCCTTGAAAGCGGGCGGGCGGACGATTGGCGTGCTTGGTTCTGGTGTGGATAAAATTTATCCGCCGGAACATCGCCAGCTGGCAGAGCAGATGATGCGGAACGGTGCGATCGTCAGTGATTATGCTCCGGGCACGCCGCCGGATGCATCCAATTTTCCCCCGCGCAATCGCATAATTTCCGGGTTATCATTGGCGATCGTTGTCATCGAGGCGGGTGAGACCAGCGGCGCCCTGATCACAGCCGAGTTTGCCGCCGAACAGGGACGTGAAGTATTTGCAGTACCCGGTAGTATACTTGCGCCTCAAAGCAAAGGCACCAACCAGCTCATTCAGCAGGGCGCGCTGCCTCTCTTGAGCGTCAACGACCTGATGCAGGCACTGGATCTGACCCGCATGGGCGACCAGAAGGCGGTACGAAAGATCCTCCCGGCAGATGAGACCGAAGCGCGGGTCATGAATGTACTGGGCGCCCAGCCTTTACACGTCGATGAAATACGAAATCAGACCGAGCTGCCGATCGAGAAAGTTTCTGCAGCGCTGGCCCTGATGGAGCTCAAAGGAATGGTTCGGCAGGTGGGCGGGATGAACTATGTCGCCGTACGTGAAGAACAATCCGATTACCAGGTGTAGGACATGGAACATACATACGCTGTTATTATGGCTGGAGGCGGAGGGACCCGATTGTGGCCGGTCTCCAGAAAGGAAAGCCCCAAGCAGCTTTTACCCCTTCTGGGCCAGGAGACGCTTTTCCAGAGCACTGTGCGTCGGCTCGACAATTTATTTCCGCCGGAACGGATCCTTATCGTTACGGTCGCCGAGCAGGCCAGGCAGATGCAAATCCAGGCCCCTGAGATCCCGGTGGAAAATTATCTTATTGAACCTTCACCGCGCGGTACGGCTTCTGTGGTAGCATTAGCGGCTGCCGTTCTAAAGAAGCGCGATCCCGAAGCGGCGATGGCCATCCTGACCGCGGATCATTTCATCCGCAACCGGGACCTGTTCCGCTATTTGATCCGTACTGCCCTGCAGGTGGCAGAAAAGGATTATCTGGTGACGCTGGGAATCACTCCCACATTTCCCTCCACGGGTTACGGGTACATCGAGCAGGGCGAGCCGCTCGACGGCCAGTACCAATATCCTGTTTACAAGGTCCGGCGGTTCCGTGAGAAGCCGGACCAGGAAACTGCCGAGCAGATGCTGCGCTCCGGTGACCATTCCTGGAATAGCGGGATGTTCGTGTGGAAGGCAGATGCGATCCTGGCAGAGATCGAGCGGCAGATGCCGGAACTGGCTAAGACGGTCACCGAGATCTCCAGCGCCTGGAACACGCCCGGCCAGCAAGACGTATTGAATGCCCGCTGGCGGGATCTCAAATCGCAGACCATCGATTATGGCATCATGGAGAAAGCCGGGCGTGTGGCCGTTCTCCCGGCAGGCGGATTAGGCTGGAGCGATGTCGGTTCCTGGGACTCGCTTTTTGAAGTGATGTTCCCGGATGCCAATGGAAATGTGCCTGTCAATGCACAGCACCTGCTGCTGGATACGCATAATACCCTGGTCTATGGGAACGGCAATGAGCGGCTGATCGTGACCATTGGATTGGATGATGTGGTCGTCGTCGATTCAGGCGATGTCCTGATGATCTGTAAAACAGACCAGTCCCAGCGGGTACGGGATGTGGTTGAGCACCTGAAAAAACACAACCAGGAGAAATATCTGTAGCACTGTCATTGAGTTCCTTCGACGAACGCGCCGAAACAGGTGTGCAATGACACTGATAAAGGTTAATGTATGGAAGCCTATTGCATGAAATGCAAGACCAAGCGTGAAGTGCAGAACCCCGTGGCGGATTTCAATGCCAAGGGGTCGCCTGTCACGATTGGCACCTGTCCTGTGTGTGGGACAAAACTTTATAAGATGGGAAGGACACCCGCCCATGAAGGCCTGACTCCGCCGCCCAAGCCGGTAAAGGTGGAAAAGCGCGATGGCAAACTTGTGATCGTCGAATCGCCGGCCAAAGCCAAAACGGTGGGCCGCTACCTGGGTAAGGGATATACCGTCCGCGCCTCGGTGGGACATGTCCGCGATCTGTTGAAGTCTCAGCTCTCGGTGGATGTGGAGAATAACTTCGCGCCCAAGTACCGCGTGCCCAATGAGAAGAAGGAAGTGGTCAAGGAGATCAAGAAGCTGGCCCAGAAGGCAGAGGAAGTCTATCTGGCCACCGACCCCGACCGTGAGGGTGAATCCATCTCGTGGCATTTGCTTGAAGCGGCGCAGATCGACCCCGAGCGCGCCAGGCGCGTGGTCTTCCATGAGATCACCGAGCCCGCCATCAAAGAAGCGTTCGCCCACCCGCGCTCGATTAATAGTGATCTGGTGGATGCCCAGCAGGCACGCCGTATCCTGGACCGGCTGGTTGGCTACAGCATCAGCCCGATCCTGTGGGAGAAGGTACGCAGCCGGCTCTCGGCGGGACGCGTCCAATCGGTGGCGCTGCGGCTGATCGTCGAGCGCGAGCGGGAGATCGAAAATTTCGTCCCGGTGGAATACTGGTCTATCCATGCCGAGCTGCAGCCGGAGGGCTTGAAATCCGCCTTCCTTGCAAGGCTGGCGAAGATCGACGATAAGGATCCTGAGCTTCAGAGCGAGGATGTCGTCAGGCCGATCCTGATCGATATGGAAACCGCCGCATACACAATCACCAAGATCAAGCGCGGCGAGCGGCGGCGCAAGCCCCTGGCTCCGTTCACCACCTCTACGCTGCAACAGGATGCTTCGCGCAAGCTTGGTTTCACGGCCAAGCGGACCATGGCGCTTGCCCAGGGCCTGTACGAGGGTCAGGATGTGGGCAATGGGGGGGCAACGGGTCTCATCACCTATATGCGTACCGACTCGACCAGTGTCTCCGCCTCGGCCCAGCAGGAAGCGCGCCAGTATATCAGCAACAAGTATGGCAAGGATTACCTGCCCGCCGAAGCGACCCAGTACAAGACTCGCTCGGCCAATGCCCAGGAAGCCCATGAAGCCATCCGCCCCACGTCGGTGATGCGCGAGCCGGAGCAGGTCAAGGAATTCCTCGAGCCTGCCATGTACAAGCTCTACCGCCTGATCTGGCAGCGCTTTGTCGCCTCCCAGATGGAAGCCGCGGTGTACGATACCCTGCAGGTCGAAATAACCGGAAATACAACCGAACATGTTTACCTTCTGCGTGCCTCCGGGTTCTCGGTAAAGTTTGCCGGCTTCCTGGTGGTGTACGAGGAGGCGAAGAATGAGGATGTAAAAACGGAGGAGGATGAGGAGAACGTCCGCATCCCGTCCGGGATCGCCGAGGGGCAGAAGCAGGAACTTGTCCGCCTGATCCCCGAGCAGCACTTCACCCAGCCACCGCCGCGCTACTCCGAAGCGTCCCTCGTCCAGGCGCTGGAGGAAGAGGGGATCGGCCGTCCCTCAACGTACGCGCCGACGATTTCCACGATCCAGGCGCGTGGATATGTAGTGCGCGAGGAGAAGCGCCTGATTCCCACCGATATCGGCATGCAGGTCAATGACCTGATGATGCAATATTTCTCCGACATCGTCGATTACCAGTTCACGGCGCGGATGGAGGAGGATCTGGATATGATCGCCTCCGGCCAGGCCGAATGGACCGAGGTCATTCACGAGTTCTATCACCCGTTTGCCGAGGATCTGAAGAAAGCCCAGGCAGAGATGCCCGTCACCAAGAGCGGACCCGAGCCGATTGGGCGCATCTGTCCCGAAGATGGCGGCGAGCTTGTCATCCGCTATGGCCGCTTTGGGAAATTCATTTCCTGCTCGAACTTCCCCACCTGCCGCTACACGGAACCCTGGCTGGAAAAGATCGGCATCCAGTGTCCCAAGGATGGCGGCGAGCTGGTCGAGCGCAAGACGCGCAAGGGACGAACCTTTTACGGCTGCGAGAATTATCCAAACTGCGACTTTACCTCCTGGAAGCGGCCGATCAAGCCGCCCTGTCCAAAGTGCGGCGGGCTGCTGGTGATTGCCAACAAACGTGAAGCGCAGTGCACAAATTGCCAGGAAACCTTCCTGCTGGAAGCAGTTGTTCCTGAGACAGTCGAATAGTTAAGCAACCTTGCGAAAGATGAAAACCATCGCAAGGTTGTTGTAAAAATAAAGAAGGAGATCCGATGCACTTTACTCCACTTTCCTATCTTGATCCCGGTTCCGGCAGTTTTTTGATCCAGATGCTGATCGCCGCCCTGCTGGGAATTGGGATTGCCGTGCGGGCGTCATGGTCAAAGATCAAGGGCTGGTTCGGTGTCAAACCGAAAGCAGACGATAATGACGATGACGACGATACAGCCCAGTAAGAGACAACTTTCCGCCTCCTTCCGCGATCCCAGCGGATTCCTGTTCAGCCGCGAGGGTGTGCTCTACAGGCAGATCAACCCGAAGTACGAACAGGAGTATTCCCGGTTGATGGACTCGGGCCTGTACGAAAAACTGGTCAAAGCCGGGCGGCTTGTCGCGCATGTCGAAGCGGACGATGTCCAGGCAGAGTCGGAACCCTCCTATAAGATTATCCGGCCGGAACGTGTGCCATTCATCTCGTACCCGTATGAGTGGTCGTTTGGGCAGCTGAAGGACGCGGCCCTGGCAACACTGTCCATCCAGAAGCGTGCGCTGAAGGCGGGGATGTCTCTGAAGGATGCCAGCGCCTACAACATCCAGTTCGTGCGCGGTAAAGCAATGTTGATCGACACGCTGTCCTTCGAGCTGTATAAGGAAGGACAGCCCTGGGTGGCCTACCGCCAGTTCTGCCAGCATTTCCTGGCGCCGCTGGCCCTGATGGCCCTCAAGGATGTGCGCCTGAACCAGCTGCTGCGGGTCTATATCGATGGTGTGCCGCTTGACCTGGCGAGCGAGCTCCTGCCCTCAAAAACCCGCTTGAATTTCGGTCTTTTGACCCATATCCACATCCATGCCGGCGCGCAGAAGAAGTATGCAGGCGAGGACGTCAAGGCGCGCGGCGGCTCGATGAACAAACAGGCGATGACCGGACTGATCGAGAGCCTGGAGTCCGCGATCCGCAAACTGGACTGGAAGCCCGGCGGCACCGAATGGGGTAATTATTACGATATTACAAATTATTCCGATGCAGCCTTCGAACACAAGAAGAATTTGGTCCGCGAATGGGCGCGCCGGATCCAGCCGGGGATGGCCTGGGATCTGGGCGCCAATACGGGTGTCTTCAGCCGTGTCGCAGGTGAAGCTGCTCCGGACGTGCACGTGATCTCCTTCGACATCGACCCGGCCGCGGTGGAGCAGAACTATCGCCAGGTGAAGTCAGAGAAACACGAGCGGCTGCTGCCGCTCCTCCTTGACCTGACCAACCCCAGTCCCGCGATCGGCTGGGCGAACCGGGAGCGGGATGCGTTCGGGGACCGCGGCCCAGCGGATATGGTCCTGGCCCTGGCGGTTATCCACCATCTGGCGATCTCGAACAACGTACCCCTCCTCCAGGTGGCGGACTTCCTTGCCGAAACCGGAAAATGGCTGGTGATCGAGTTTGTTCCCAAGTCCGATAGCCAGGTGAAGAAACTGCTGGCCTCCCGCGAGGACATCTTTCCCGGTTATACGCGTGAAGGTTTCGAATCGGCCTTTATGTCCCGATTCCGGATCCACGAGGCAGTTCATGTCAACGAGTCTGAACGAGTTTTGTATTTGATGGAAGCCCTCTCGCATTAATGGCGCTGGTACTTTCGACAGTTGTCTTGGGCAAGGGATGGTATATAATAAAGCAGACCTCTCATAAAAAAGGAATGCGTCATGGAAGCTGTAACTGCAATCGCACGAAACTACCTGAAGAACATGCGAGTGGTTCTCATTTTGGGTGTGATACTGGGTCTGCTCCTCGGCCTGATCATCGGTTGGGGGCTCTGGCCTGTCCAATGGACGGATGCAACCCCGGAAGTCCTGCGGTCAGACCTGCAGCAGGATTACCTGCGGATGACCATCGACTCCTACAACCGGACAGGCGATCCCAACCGGGCACTGGAGCGCTGGAATAACCTGGGCCCGAACCGGGACCAGGTCTACGGCCAGGTAGCTTCGGATCCGGGATATCTGAATCCGGCCGATGTGCAGAGTTTCGGCCAGCTGGTCCAAAGTGTGACGGGTGCACCTGTTGTCCCATCCCCGGGTACGACGGAAGATCCTGGCACCATGAGTCAGGCAGTCATTTATGCTTCTGTGGCGATCCTGATCATCCTTTTGGCGATCGGTGGTCTTTTTGCCTACCGGCTATTGCGCAAAGGCTCTGGCGCGGTCACGCCGGTCATGCAGGCGGCAGAGGTCAGCCGCCATGCCGAGCGGACCGATTTTCAGTCCCTTGGGCTGGCTCCCCCGATCACACAGACCATGACCACCTACGTCCTCGGTGACGATCTGTACGACGAGTCGTTCAGCATCGACACGGGCGGCGGTGAATTCCTGGGCGAATACGGCGTGGGCGTTTCGGAGACGGTGGGTGTCGGCGAGCCGAAGAAGGTCGCCGCGCTGGAGGTCTGGCTGTTCGACAAGAACGATATCAAGACAGCGACGAAGGTGCTGATGTCGGAGCATGCCTACAACGATCCCAACATCCGCGCCCGGCTCGAGCCGAAAGGCGAGCTGATCGTGGTCAAGCCGCAGGAACAGGTCCTGCTCGAGACCCAGACCCTGCAGCTCCTCGCCACCGTCGTGGACATGGAATACGGCGCAGGTGCTGCTCCCCAGCATAGTTACTTCGAGCGCATCACCCTCGAGCTGGCCGTGTGGCCTCGCAGCGGGCAGTAGAAGAACTCCACATTGGAATCAAAAGAGACCGCATCACCAATGCGGTCTCTTTTTTACGGTAGGAACCTTTACTCGATCTTCAGAATCTTGAACTTGATTTTCCCACCCGGCGTCTCGGCCTCGACCTCATCGCCGACTTTGTGGTTCATCAGCGCGCTGCCGATGGGGGATTCATTCGAGATCTTGCCATTGCGGGGGTCAGCTTCCTTGGCGCCGACCAGGTGGAATACTTCCGGGTCGGCGCTCTCTTCCTGGACGGTCACTTTATTGCCGACAGTGACAGCATCGGTGCTTGCCTTTTCGACGACGACGGCCGTCCGCAGTACGGCTTCGATCTCCTGGATGCGTCCTTCGAGAAAGGCCTGGTCTTCCTTGGCCTTATGGTAATCGGCGTTCTCTGAAAGATCGCCCATCTGGATGGCAGAGCGAAGGCGTTGGGAAAGCTCTTCGCGGCGCGGGCCGGTCAGCTCAGCCAGCTCGGCGCGCAGTCTCTTTTCGCCTTCCTGCGTAAGGTAGGTGGGTTGTTGGGTCATGGATGCACCTCAGTTCTAAGGTTTTTCAAGCGGGTTGAATAATTTTTGATGTTCCTCGATCGCATAACGGTCGGTCATGCCGGCAATGTAATCGCAGATCGTCCGTTCCAGTTCGCGCTTTTCGACCAGCACCTGTACGGAATTGGGCAGCATGAGCGGCTCGGAGCGATAGGCATTAAACAGGTCCGAGATCAGCCGCTCGGCCTTGACCTGCATGCGGACCACACGATAGTGGCGGTATAAATTCTTGTACAGGAAATCCTTCAGCTCGCGGTTGCGGCGCTGCATCTCTTCGCTGTAGCCGATCACGTTGTGCTTCAGCTTTTGGATATCCAGCGCAGATTTGACCTGGCTTTCGCGCAGCCGCCGGTCGGTGGCCTCGATCATATCCGTGACCATCACTCCCACCAGCTGGCGGATCATGCGGTGGCGCTCGATATCGTTCAGGGCCGGTCCTTGCCATTTGTACATCTCCCGCAGGATCTCCCAAAGCGAGATGCCATCCAGCATATGCGGGGTGATCATGCCGGAGCGCAGACCATCGTCGAGATCGTGGGTAGTGTAGGCGAGTTCATCGGCGACGTTGGCGATCTGGGTCTCGAGGTTGCCGCGCAGGTCCGGATTGAAATCGCGGGCATCGGAGATATCGTACTCCGATTCATGCTTGACCATACCCTCGCGCACCTCCCAAGACAGATTCAGGCCGGGAAATTCAGGGTAGCGTTGTTCGAGCTCGGTGACAATACGCAGGGACTGCTTGTTGTGGTCGAAGCCACCATAATCGCGCATCAGCCGTGACAATGCCACTTCACCGGAATGGCCGAAAGGCGAGTGGCCGAGATCATGCGCCAGGCAGATCGCCTCGACCAGGTCCTCGTTGCCGCCCAGGGCCCGGGCCAGGGTGCGCCCGATCTGGGCAACCTCCAGGGTGTGCGTCAGGCGGGTGCGAAAGTAATCGCCTTCGTAGTTGATGAAGACCTGGGTCTTGTATTCGAGCCTGCGGAAGGCGGTGGTGTGCAGGATGCGGTCGCGGTCGCGCTGGAAGGCCGTGCGATACTGCGGCTCATTATCCAGATAGGCGCGGCCCTTCGAGTCCCGGCTGCGCATGCCGTAGGGCGCCAGACTCTTATCCTCGATCTCCTCAAGCTGTTGGCGGGTGAAAAACATGTCTGCCTTTCGAACAGTCATATCATTGCGAGGAGCTCGAAGGACGACGAAGCAATTTCCCGAATTGTTGAGTATCTCTGTTGCTTGCGCTTCGTCTACGTGCCAACTCGCACGGCACTCCGCTCAGCGCGGGAGGCCCTTGCAATAACATTTGGGTACATGGGGCGAGAGGGGGTCGAACCCTCACGGTGTTGCCACCGACAGATTTTAAGTCTGTTGCGTCTGCCGATTCCGCCATCGCCCCGGCATATTGTTGTCTCGATCGATGAAACAACGTGTTAGATATTATACCTAAAATTTGAGTCCCTGTTTGTCCCGCCTGGTGGCAGGAATGGCACGAGAAACGGTTGTTTTTGAAGGTAAAATCTGAGACACTCTCCCGCGCGGTAGACGTAAATGGTTCCGCGCGGGGTCTTATCAGGAATAAAGGAGGAACCCATGCAGCATTGGGAATACTGGGTCTTGCAGCTGGTTATGAATGAAAAGGAGAACCTGGTCTGGCTAGATGCGCCGGAAGATAGCCGGAGCATAAACGACCGGCTCAATGAGCTGGGAACACAGGGCTGGGAGCTTGTCAGCGTGGATACGAACAGCCTTTCGGGGGTGACGATCAGGACGATCTATTACCTGAAGCGTCCAGTAGAATAGAAAACTCCCCTTTCGCCGGGGAGTATCTCTACCGCATATCACTTGGAAATGCTTTCCAGCCTGGATGCGTTATCCCGGTTCAACAGATAGCTTTCCCGCCGATCCCTGATCAAAAAGGGGAGATAGAGCAGCAGCATCGAAATGACCCCGATGATCTCCATATACAGGATGTACATCGGCCAGGGTGGCAGCAGGTCTAGCAGGCTGGGCAGATCCGGTTTGCGGTTGATCATCAGGTAGTTGCTGCCAAGATAAATATTTACGAAATAGACGATCCCGGCGTAAATATTCATCCAGATGAACACGCGGACCAAAGACTTCCAGGTGGGCCGCAGGCCTTCGACAACAGTCATGTAGATGGCGGAGGTGATGATCAGCCCGTGGGAGAGGAAGGTTTGAAAAAAACGGAAGTGGGGGAAGCCGAAGATGCCCAGGTCGGGTGTCGCCAGGGCCTGGATTGCCCCGGCGATACCCATGAAGTACATGAACTCGTACACCCGGCAGCTTTTGGTCATGAGCATATAGGCGCCGACCCAGACCAGTACACTGCACAGGTGCAGCGGCAGCATGGTCTGGAGGGTCCAGCGGCCCGTCACAAGATTCCAAT
>DATAKV010000738.1:0-9165 GCA_036261375.1 Anaerolineales bacterium | reverse complement strand
TGCTCTCGGCGATGGGTGGCTTCGGGGTCGCGGTCCGGACCGAGAGTCTGTTCCTCGGCTTTTTGACGGGCGCGCTGATCGGTGCCGCGGTCGCCCTGATCGTCGCCTTTTCATCCATCACCCTGAAGCAGTCCCAGGTGGCCGTGGGATTCGTCCTGGCTCTGGTTTGCCGTGACCTGTCCTATTTCCTCGGCAACCCATTCATGGGACTGGCCGGTCCGCGCCTGCCTGGCTGGTCGATCCCTGGCCTTCAAGATATCCCGGTCCTTGGCACCCTGTTCTTCAGGCATGATCTGATGACCTACCTGAGCTTCATTGTCATTTTTGTGGCCTGGATCTGGATCTTCCACACCCGCCCGGGCCTGATGCTGCAGGGCATTGGCGAGCGTCCTGCCGCGGCGTATGTGCGCGGCGCCAATGTGGACCTGATGCGCTATGTGTACACGGTGCTAGGCGGGGCGATCATCGGTCTGGCAGGTCCTACCTATTCCCTGAGCGTAAAAGCCGGATGGAAAGGAACGATCTCCGGCCTGGATGGTATCGGCTGGATCGCCCTGGCCATTACTATCTTTGGCGGATGGAATCCGCTCCGGGCCGCGTTCGGCGCTTACCTGTTTGCATTCCTGCAGTGGCTTGGGCTGGTGCTTCAGCCCAGCCTGCCCAATATTCCCTCCCAGGTATTACAGGTCGCTCCCTTCCCGCTGATGATCCTGACCCTGCTGCTGGTCAATATCGGCAACGCCGAGTGGGTGGACCGTACCCTGGCCGGCCTGCCGGAACCGACCCGGCGCTTCTTCGCAAGGACATTTCGTACGCTGCGCGCCTCACCTCCCGCCGCCCTGGGTGTGCCGTTTGAAAGAGATTAAAATGCCTGATTCTTGGGCAGGTTGTTTTGTTGGCCTGCCAGGACCCTGCCCATGAGTTTTCCAACATTGGAGAGCTGTGAATACAAGCCCGCAGCTCGAGTATCCGATTGCGGACAATTATCATATGAATTCTGTTACAAACTGTCTGACAACTTGCAGGGGGTTCCGTTATACTGTCAACAATTCCGCATAATTTGCTTCGTTGGTCTGTTAATTCCAACCTGCAAATTCATGCAAGAGTACTTCTGCCTATGAACGAAGCGCTAAAACAGGAGTGATTCATGCTGGCCTTAAAAAGACTGCTGCGAAACGAATGGCTCTCCCGGTTGGTTGATGGACTCCTGCCGGTCTTTGCGACCCTGGCGGCGCTGCTGATCGGTGCGGTGATGCTGCTCCTGCTGAAGGTCAATCCCGTTGAAGCGTACAAGGCGCTGTGGGACGGAGCGTTTGGCAGCTCGAACGCCTTCGCCGAGACCCTGGTTAAGGCGACACCCCTGCTGCTGGTCGCGATCGGGATTTGCATCTCGTTCCGCGGCGATGTGATCAACATCGGCGGAGAAGGCCAGATGATCATCGGCGCGATCCTGGCCACGTGGGTGGGACTGACCTTTACCACACTGCCGGGCTGGGTGGTGATCACACTCGCCATGCTGGCGGGGTTTTTAGGCGGGGCGATCTGGGGAGGAATTCCGGGTTTTTTGAAAGCATATTTCAGTGTCAATGAAATCCTGAGCACGGTCATGATGAATGCCATTGCCGTGCAATTGATGAACTTCCTGCTGCGCGGCCCGATGATCGACCCGGCCCAGGCAGAGGTTGCCTCACAAATCCCGCAGACGGCCCGGCTGCTGGAGATCTTCCGCCTGCCGCGCTTTATTCCCACCCGTTTGCACTTTGGGGCCTTGATCGCCGTCGGGCTGGCGGTCCTGGTCTACATATTGTTGTGGCGCACCACACTTGGCTACCGTATCCGCGCTGTGGGACAGAACCCGCACGCATCGCGTTATGCAGGGATTAAGGTACCGCGTTACATCGTCCTGGCGCTCCTGTTTAGCGGTGCATTTGCCGGCCTTGCAGGAGCGATCCAGGTGTACGGCGTGAACTACCGCATGATCACGGATGGCTCTGCTTCAGGATTCACCGGCAGCGCCGGGTTTAATGGCATTGTCGCGGCGCTGTTTGGCCAGCTGCATCCACTCTGGTCGATCCCGGCCTCGGTGCTGTTTGGCGCGCTGCTGGTGGGAGCCAACAGCATGCAGAGAATGGTGCAGGTACCGTCGGCGCTGGTCATCGCGCTCAACGGCCTGGTCGTGGTCTTTGTGGTCAGTAGTGAGATCCTTCGGCGGAGAAGGCAAAAACGGAGGCTGGCTGCCGTCCGGGAGGAGGATGAGCCGCCTCCATCTGGTGATAAGGAAAAAATCAAGCACGTGGAGACCGTATTATGATTTCCGACCTCTTCTCCACCACCGTCCTGGTCGGCATCCTTGCTTCCGGGATTCGACTGGCGACCCCTTATTTGTATGCGGCCATCGGCGAAGCCTTCGGCCAGAAAAGCGGGGTGCTCAACCTGGGTGTGGAAGGCCAGATGCTGCTGGGTGCGTTCGCCGCCTTCTACGTAACCTTTACCACAGGAAGTCTCTGGCTGGGCGTGCTGGCGGCGATGGTCGTCGGTGCGCTGATGGGACTCGCCATGGCCTATGTGACGGTCAATCTCAATGCCGAGCAGGGGATCAGCGGCATCGGCTTTTTCCTCTTCGGCCTGGGAATGAGTGACCTGCTCTTCCAGAAGCTGCTTGGGACCGTGGAGACCGTCAGAGGATTTCCGAGGATTTATATCCCCGTGCTGAGTGATATACCGGGGATCGGTGAGATCTTCTTCAGACAGAATTTGCTGGTGTACGGCGCCTACCTGCTGGTGCCGATCGCTTGGTTCGTATTGAACAAGACCACGCTCGGGTTGAAGATTCGCTCGGTGGGGGAGAACCCCGACGCGGCCGATTCGCTCGGTGTCAGCGTGGCACGCGTCCGCTACTTCACGATCATTCTGGGTGGAACTCTTTCGGGCATCGCGGGGGCGTCTCTCTCCATCGCCCTGTTGAACGTGTTCCAGCAGAACATGACCAGCGGCCAGGGCTTCATCGCGGTCGCGCTGGTTTATTTCGGCGCCTGGCGTCCGGTCGGTATATTGGGCGGTGCGTTGTTGTTCAGTATGGTCAACTCTCTGCAGTTATGGATCCAGATCAAGGGGATTAACATCCCCTCGGATATCGCGGTAATGATGCCGTACGTGCTGACCATCCTGGTCCTCGTCGCCACTGTTTCGAGAGTCCGCGCTCCATCGGCATTGACCAAACCCTTTGAACGGGAAACCTAGATTCCAAAGAGGAGGTGCTTCACAATCTGTGCTCCAGAAGTCGAGTCGAACCGTACGGTTGTATCGAACGTTCACATTCAATCAAGGAGAAGAAAAATGAAAAAGTTCGCATGGTTATTGAGCCTGATCGTCGTCTTTACACTGGCCCTGAGTGCCTGTGGGGGCGCAGCCCCAGCAACAGAAGCGCCCGCCGCCACCGACGCCCCGGCCGGGGAACCCGCTTCGGGAGAACCCTTCCGCGTGGCGGTGGTCATGCCCAGCGCGATCAATGACCTGGCCTTCAGCCAGAGCATGTACGATGCGCTCGTCCGCATTCAGAATGAAATGGGCGCCGAGAACTTTGAGTTCGTTTATTCTGAAAACATGTTTGTCGTTGACGATGCTGCCGCGGCGATGCGGGATTATGCCTCCCAGGGTTTTGACCTTGTGATCGGCCATGGCTCGCAGTACGGCTCCTCCCTCCAGGAAATCGCGCCGGACTTCCCGGAGACCAGCTTTGCCTGGGGCACCACCGTCGACACCTTCGGCCTGCCGAACATTTTTGCCTATGAAGCCCGCTCCGAACAGGGCGGTTTTGTCAACGGCGTCATGGCAGCCACGCTCAGTGAAAGCAATGTGATCGGCGTTGTCGGCCCGATCGAGACCGGTGATGCCAAACTGTACGTGGATGGCTTCAGGTCAGGCGTTCTCTCGGTCAAGCCGGATGCCCAGGTGAACGTAAACTACATTGGTTCCTTCTCGGATGTCGCCCTGGCTTCCGAAGCGGCGACCACCCATATCTCCGCCGGCGCAGATGTCCTGACCGGCACCGCCCAGATGGTTGTGGGTGCGATCGGCAAAGCCGAAGAGAGCAATGTGCTGTGGTTCGGTACGCAGTCCAACCAGACTTCCCTGGCCCCCTCCATCGTGGTAGCCAGCCAGGTCTATCACTGGGAAGGCATTCTCAATGAGATGATCAGCCTGATCAAGGCTGGGACGCTCGGCGGACAGTCCTTCGAGGCCACGCTGGCCAATGGCGGCGAGGTGATCGAGTTCAACCCGGACTATGAGCTGGTGGCCGATGCCCAGGCGCTCGCAGACACCACCATTAAAGGTATCCAGGACGGAAGTATCACAATTACACTGCCTTAATCAAATCGAAGACCTCGGAGGTCTCCTGAGACCTCCGAGGTCTCTACAAGGATGGCGTGATGACGGACTCCAACAAACTCCCTTCCGGCCAGACCCGGATCGACACTCTCCAGATGCTGGGAATCTGCAAACGGTTCCCCGGCGTGCTCGCCAATGACCGCGTCGACTTCGACGTGAGGTCGGGTGAGGTCCATGCGCTGCTGGGGGAAAACGGTGCGGGGAAAAGCACGTTGATGAAGATCCTGTATGGCATGTACCACCCGGATGAAGGCGAGATCCATCTGAATGGCAAACCGGTCACGATCGCCTCACCGACGGATGCGATCAACCTGGGAATAGGCATGATCCACCAGCATTTTATGCTGGTTCCCACCCTGACCGTGGCGGAGAACGTTGCCTTGGGACTACCATCCTCACGTGGTCTGCTCACCGACCTGGACCGGGTCTCGGAGCGGATCCTGGAGCTGGCCGGCATTTATGGGCTGAAGATCGATCCGAATGCCTACGTCTGGCAGCTCTCAGTCGGACAGCAGCAGCGGGTGGAGATCATTAAAGCCCTCTATCGCGGCGCAGCCTTGCTGATCCTGGATGAGCCGACTGCCGTGCTCACTCCCCAGGAAGTGGATGAGCTGTTCGTCATCATGAAGCAGATGGTGAAGGATGGACACGCCCTGATCTTTATTTCTCATAAACTGCATGAAGTGGTCGAGATCAGCCACCGGGTCACCGTGCTGCGCGATGGCCGCAAGATCGGCACAAAGCCGACTTCTGATATTACCAAGCAGACCCTCGCCAACTGGATGGTGGGGCGCGAGATCGGCTTTGCCCCCGACCGCGGCCAGGTGGAGCGCGGCGAATGCCGCCTGCAGCTGGAGCAGGTCTCCTGTGGCAGTGACCGGGGTACCCCGGGCCTGCGCGGTGTCAGCCTGGAGCTTTGTTCGGGTGAGATTCTCGGTGTCGCCGGGGTTTCAGGAAACGGGCAGCGTGAGCTGGCAGAGGCGATCACCGGCCTGCGCAAGCTTACCGACGGACGTGTGATCCTCGAAAGCGAAGATGTCACCGGCCTTGCCCCTGGAGAATTAACCGAGCGCATGCTCTCCTACATCCCCGAAGAACGCATGCGGGATGGCATGATCAAGAATTTCACCGTCGCGGAGAACATGATCCTGCGGGAGCATCATAAGCAGCCCTTTTCCCGCTCGGGGTTCCTGAACCTGACAGGGATTGCCGGCCATACGGATGAACTGATCAAAAAATTTCATGTCAAGACGCCCTCTCGCGATACCATGGTCAGGAATCTGTCCGGCGGCAACATCCAGAAAGTGGTCCTGGCGCGTGAGCTTTCGCGCAACCCGCGTGTCATCCTGGCTGCCCAGCCCACCCGCGGCCTTGACATCGGCGCGTCTGAATATGTACGTGAACAGCTGCTGATCGAGCGTCGCAAGGGCGCGGCCATTATGCTGATCTCAGAGGACCTGGATGAAATTCTGGCCCTCTCAGATCGTATAGCCGTCATCTACGAAGGCCAGATCATGGATATTGTGCCGCGCGAGAATGCCACGCCTGAGAAGCTGGGCCTGCTCATGGCAGGCGTCCATCCTGAGGATGCGCCGCGTCGGCAAGCCTAATGTCATTTCCGGAAGGTTACTAAAAATACTACCAAAGTTATCGAATTAAGCAGTAGAATAATACTATCCATCGGTTTGGTGGTCGCTGGATGCAAACAGCATCCGCGGCGTTGGGCTGTGGCCCATCGAAAAGTGCCGCCGTCACTAGCGCCGTATCAATCGTTTTTGTTGGACGGCGGAAAGAAGGACACCACCAATGAACCTTTGGCACGAATATCTTCGTCCCACCAATCTATCACAAGCCCTACAAGCCTTTGCCGAGGCGCCGCGTCCCATCCTGCCGATCGCGGGCGGAACGGATCTCCTGCTCGACCTGGAACAAGGTCGCCATGCACCCGTTCACACCTTACTGGACGTGACTTCCATCGCCGAAATGAGCCTGCTCGAAGTGCGAGGGGAGGAGCTCTTCGTTGGCGCAGCCGTCCCGGTCAACCGCATCGTCCTGGATCCGTTGGCTCTCGCCCATGCCCAGGCATTGACCGAAGCCTGCAACCTGATCGCCGGGCCGCAGGTCCGCAATGTCGCTACACTCGGCGGCAACGTTGCCCATGCCCTCCCCGCCGCCGATGGGACAATTTCGCTGCTCGCCCTGAATGCACAGGCGGAAATAGCCGGTTCAAATGGCATACACCGGGTTCCCTTCAGGGAGCTCTTCCTTGGCCCTGGCAAATCTTCGCTAAAGCATGGTGAAGAGTTGCTTGTTGGTTTCTATCTTCCCCTTTCCAAGACCGGGCAGGCGTCCTGCTTCAAGCGCATTATGCGCCCGCAGGGTGTGGCACTGCCGATCATCAACCTTGCCATCTGGCTGGAACGCTCAAAGGACATGATCGGCCAGATTCGTATCGCCGTGGGCCCCGGCGGCCCGACTCCCTGGAGCGGCACAGAAGCGGAGAAAGTTCTGCTTGGCCAGCCGCTGAATCACAGCTCATTCAGCATTGCTGTAGAGGCCCTGCTTGGCCAGGTGGGGTTCCGCTCCAGCGCCCGCCGCGCCAGCTCTGACTACCGGCGGCATATTGTTGTAGGATTGTTTAAGGAAGTGCTCGAAACCGCTTGGAAGCGAGCAGAACAGGATTAATGGTATGTCGAACATAAATCTTTCTGTAAACGGTAAACAGTATTCTTTCGAATCCGTTCCCGGCGAAACGCTTTCCACGCTTCTGCGCCAGAGGCTGCAACTCACCGGTACGAAGATCGGTTGTGAAGAAGCCGAGTGCGGCGCCTGTACGGTCCTGATCGATGGGGAGCCTGTGGTCTCCTGCATCTATCCGGCCGAGCGTGCCGGTGGAAAATCCATCGTCACGATCGAAGGCCTGGCCCAGCGCGTGCATGCAGAGATGAAACTCCACCCGCTTCAGGAAGCCTTTGTGGAGCACGGCGCGGTGCAGTGTGGGTTCTGTATCCCCGGGCAGATCCTGACGGCCTATGCATTGCTCAAGCGCAATCCGAATCCCACAAAAGACGAGGTCCGTTTCGCGCTGAAGGATACGCTCTGCCGCTGCGCAGGATACCCGGCTATCGAGAATGCCATCCTGGCCGCTGCCCAGGCCCTGCGCACCGGGGAGCCGGTCCAGAAGCCGAACATTCCCGATTCGATCCACGGGCACAAAACGGTGGGGCATACCCACCTGCGGCCGGATGCGGTAGAAAAGGTCACCGGCGATGCGATCTACACCGATGACCTGGTCTTCGATGGCATGTTATATGCCAAAACCCGCCGGGCCATGATCCCGCATGGCTTTCTGACAAAGCTGGATATTTCCAAGGCCAAAGAATTGCCCGGTGTCGTGGCGGTATTAACCGCAGAAGATATTCCCGCTGAGCGCACCCATGGACTGGTCATTTACGATTGGCCAGTGATGGTGGGGATCGGGGAACGCGTCCGCTATGTGGGGGACGCGCTGGCGATCGTCGCCGCGGAAACACAGGAGATTGCCGAGCAGGCTGCGGCGTTGATCGAGGCGGAGTTCGACCTCCAGCCGGTCATCACCAATCCTGTCCAAGCGCGGCAGGATGGCGTGCCTCAGCTCCACGAAAAAGGGAACCTGCTCAAGCACATCAAGGTCCGCAAGGGCGACCTGGAGCAGGGTTTTGCCGAGTCGGATGTCATCCTGGAGCATACCTTCCACACGTCAATTACCGACCACGCCTTTCTCGAACCGGAGTGCAGTATTGGCGTGCCGCTGCCAGACGGGCGGATGGAGATTTACGTCGGCTCGCAGATCCCCTACCAGGACCGGACGCCGGTGGCACGTGTCATGGGCTGGCCGGAGGAGCGCGTGCGCGTGGTCGGGCAGCTGATGGGCGGCGGGTTCGGTGGTAAGGAAGACGTGATGGGACAGATCCACGCGGCGATGCTGGCGAACGTCACCCAGCGCCCCGTGAAGCTGCTGTTCGATCGTCACGAAAGTCTGCTCGTTCATCCGAAGCGGCATGCCACACAGATCCGCATCAAACTCGGCGCGAAAAAAGACGGCTGTCTTATGGCGATGGAGACCGAGCTGTACGGCGATACCGGCGCGTATGCCTCGCTGGGCGAAAAAGTAATGACCCGCGCCACCACGCACTCGGCGGGACCGTATGATATCCCGAACGTGCGCGCCGATTGCTATGCCATGTACACCAACAACCCGCCGGCCGGTGCCTTCCGCGGTTTCGGCGTGACGCAATCTGCGTTTGCAGTCGAATCGATGATGGATAAGCTGGCCGAGATCCTGAGCATCGATCCGGTGGAGCTGCGCCGTATGAATTCGCTGCATGTGGGCAGCATCACCAATACCGGACAGGTGCTGCGAGAGTCGGTGGGATTGATGGAATGTATCGACAAAGTGGATGCGGAAATTCGCCGGCAGGACCCACTCCCCTTTGCCCCGCGAGTGGATTCGAACAACCCATACCTGGTGCGTTCCTGGGGCTTTGCCGCGGCCTATAAAAACACAGGACTCGGCGGCGGTGCGCCGGATATATCGGGCGCAGACGTGGAGCTGTATGCGGATGGAACGTTCCAGGTGCGCAGCTCGGCGGCAGAGCTCGGGCAGGGACTGGTTACAGTGATGCGGCTGGTCGTGGCCGAGGAAATGGCCGTCCCGCCGGAGCAGGTGCGTGTGCTGGTGATGGATACGGACCTTGCTCCGAACGGCGGTCCCACCACTGCTTCGCGCCAGACCTT
>DATAKV010000729.1:0-9088 GCA_036261375.1 Anaerolineales bacterium | reverse complement strand
CTGAGGGAAGGCAGGACACCTGCATCCTCCAGCACGATCGCATTCTGCGCCTGACGGACGATCATGTTGATGACAAATCCGACCGGGACCAGCAGGCACAGGCAGCCGATCAGAATCGGGACCGATGCAAGGAATCCGAGTGCGACGGTATCACCACCCTGGCTGGCAGAGATGGCCATCAGGGCGAAACCCGCAGCAACCACCGCGATCAGGATGGCGAACGGGAGCCCAACGATGAGCGACAGGCCGAACATACGCCAGAAGTAGGGAGTGCTCTCGCTGAAAAGCTGTCCGAAGACCAGATTCGCATCTCCGCCTTCCGCCTGCCAGGTGCCTCGGATCAAACCGATCTTGCCAATGGTGCTCAGGAAGATCGCCAGGATCCAAAACACGCAGACCAGGGCGATCGTGATCGCAACAAAACTGGTCACGTTCTGGGCGATCCAGTTGAAGAATTGTTCGAGCTGGGGCGGTATGTTCATGTCCGGACCCTGGGTATTGAACCCGGAATTTCCTCCGCCGCCATTCCCGCCGCCTCCGCCGCGGCCGCAGCTGGCCAAAATGCCAAAGATCCAGAGCACGCGGTGTTTCCAGATGATCTGCCAGGCTCGGGATAGTACTTCTCCAAAGTTGAAACTCATGTTGACTCCTTGAACTGTGGGCTATTGGGATGTCGGCTGCAATACAGTCGAACGTGTCAAACGCAGATAGATGATCATAAAGGCCGATTTCATAAAGGCTAGGGAAAAGCCCTGGACCAGCGCCAGGACTGGCAGTACGACCAGGCTGATGACCAGCAGGATCCAGCCCAGGACCTCGAAATTAAATCCTGTTTGCGAGCTCTCGACGATCAGCGGCAGAAAGAAGAAGGGGGCCATGAACGGCAGGGTGACGATCGAGCTCAACAGCAGGATCCCAAAGTAAATGACCAGTGCAACCAGTACGAACCGCCAGAAATGCGCCTTGAGCAGGGTCCAGCCGCGCTCGATGGCTGCTCTGACACCCATATTATCGGCGACTACCGCAGCCTGCGACTGTTCCACCAGGGAGTAGGCCAGCAGCATGGCCGGGTAGAGCAGTAAGAACAAGGGCTGGAGACAAATCATCCCCAGCCCCATGGTGACGGTACCGACCAGCATCATACATCCAAACAACAGCAGGAACACGGTCGCGATCGCGGCCCCGATCGTGACGCTCACCCCCAGGACACGCCAGAAATAATCGAGCCCATCCTGGAACAGGTCCCGGAAGGGGAGCCGGTCGCTGCCATTCTCGACGCGCAGAACCCCCAGCAGGGAGGACGCCGCACCCGACGCATACAGAAGCACCGACAGCGCCGTCAGGAACAGGTTGAATGCAATAAACGCCGAAACGTAGGTGGGCGAATCGACGAAATCCTGGTTGATCAGGGCGTTCGGTCCGATAAAGAACATGGGGATAAAGACAATGGGAATAAATAGAAAACTGAGCAGGACGGGAAACATATTAAACACCCACAGGACCTTGTGTTTCCAGGTGATCTGCCATGCGCGGGTGAGCACGTCCCCTACATCGAAGTTCACACGACCTCCTCAATCCACAATCAAAAATCGTAAATCCACTCACTCCCATTCGATCGTTGCCGGGGGCTTGCTGGTAATATCATACACGACCCGGTTGATTCCGTCTACTTCATTAATAATTCGGCTCGAGATCCTGGCCAGCAGCTCATGGGGCAGGCGCGCCCAGTCGGCGGTCATAAAATCCTCGGTGGTCACCGCCCGGATGGCAGCCGCCTCCTGGTAGGTGCGCTGGTCGCCCATCACGCCCACCGAGCGGACGGGCAGCAGGACGATGAACGCCTGAGACGTCTCCGCCTCCTTTCCCAAAAAACCCGCGTTGGACAGCTCCTCGATCAGGATGGCGTCCGCTGACCGCAGACGGGCGACGCGCTCAGGCGTTATTTCCCCGAGACAGCGCACGGTCAGCCCGGGACCCGGGAACGGCTGCCGCCAGACCAGCGACGCCGGCAGCCCGAGCGCCTCCCCGACAGCGCGCACTTCGTCCTTGAAAAGGTAGCGCAGCGGCTCAACCAGCTCGAACAGCATATCCTCCGGCAGGCCGCCCACGTTATGATGCGATTTGATCTTCTGCGCCTTGCTGCGGTCCGGCGCGGACGACTCGACCACATCCGGGTAGATCGTGCCCTGCACCAGGAACCGCGGCTGCCCCACCTGTTTTGCCTGCGCTTCGAACACGCGAATAAATTTTTCGCCAACAATCCTTCGTTTTTGCTCGGGCTCGGTCACACCCGCCAGTGCGGACAGGAACTCCTCGCTGGCGTCAACGGTGATAAGCTCTGAATGCAAATGATCCCGGAAGGCCGCAGCAACCTGTTCGCCCTCATTTTTGCGAAGCAGCCCGGTATCTACAAAGACTGCCACTAACTGATCTCCTATCGCCTCATGGACCAGCGCCGCTGCGACCGATGAATCCACACCGCCCGAGACCGCCGCCAGTACGCGTTCTCCTCCCACTTGTCTCCGGATCCGCTCGACCGCTTCCTCGATAATGGATTTCGGGGTCCATTCTGCTTTCACACCGCAAATGTCGAGCACAAAATGGCGGAGCAATTTCTCGCCGTTGGGTGTGTGATGCACCTCGGGATGGAACTGCACGCCAAAATACTTGCGCTGCAGATCGCCCATCGCCGCATAGGGGCTGTTGCCGCTGCGCGCCAGGGTAATGAATCCCTCAGGCAGCCGGGTAATGCGGTCACCGTGGGACATCCAGACTATAGAGAGATCGGAGAGAAGGGGAGCAGCGGTTAAGGGTTCGATATTGGCATGACCGTATTCCCGCTGGGCGGATGGATCCACCTGGCCGCCGAGGGCGTGGGTGAGAGCCTGCATGCCATAGCAGATTCCCAAAATGGGAAGCCTGGTTTTGAGAATAAAATCCTGAATATAGGGTGCATTCTCTTCATAGACCGAGCGCGGTCCGCCCGAGAGGATGAACCCCTTCGGCGCAATGGCGAGGATCCTGTCCATGGGCGCGTCCCAGGGGAAGAGCTCGCAATAGACCTGTGCTTCACGTACGCGCCGGGCAATGATCTGCGCATACTGGGAACCGAAATCGAGGATGGCGATGGATTCCATATTATTTTATTGCCGTACGGACAGGCGTCCGCCCGTCCCCACATGCGAGATTAGATGAAAATGCAGCTGAGGGAAATCCTGATAGTCCCCGCCGTTGACGACCAGACGATAGGCAGAGAGCTGAAATTCCTCCACCAGGCTCTGGACGGTGGAATACAGATCGCTGAGGAACGCGGCATCCCTGGGATCAAACTCCTTAAGGGAAACAACAGCTTTTTTTGGCACAAGCAGCACATGAAATTCGTAAGATGGCTTCGGATGGTAAAACGCGAGCAGAGTCTCCGTTTCGCGCAGTCGCTGCAGAGGAAGGGCAAAGCTCATATGCTCAAAGCTCCAGCCGATCAAACGCCTGACCCACCGGCTCCATAACCATGTCCGTGTCACGGCTGTCCGAACACGACCCTATCTTCGTCCATCGCGGTGATGCAGGCCAGCGAGTGTATCGGCACATTCAGCGGCCTGAGGGCCTCGCGCCCGCCTTCGAAGATTTTTTCGATCAACGCGCCGATGCCGACGATCCGCGACCCCGAGGCCTCGGCCAGCCGCGCCAAACCTAAGATGGTCTGTCCGCTGGCCAGGAAGTCGTCGATGATCAGTACCTTCTCGTTGTTCGCCAGGTACTCCGGTGAAACGATCAGCTCCACCATCCGTCCCTTGGTGTGGGAGGGCGCCAGAGTCAGGTAGACCTGGTCGGGCATGGTGATCGGCTTGTGTTTGCGGGCATAGACGACCGGCAGGCCAAGATGGATGGCCGTCGTCAGGGCGGGAGCGATGCCGGAAATTTCCGCCGTCAATACCTTGGTCGCGCCGACCGGGGCGAAGAGCCGGGCGAATTCCCGTCCACAGGTATCCATCAAAAGCGGGTCGACCTGATGATTGACAAAGCTGTCCACTTTTAAAATTCCCCCGCCAAGAACCCTGCCATCGCGCAGGATGCGTTCCTCGAGTTCCTTCACGTGCGCCTCCTTGACCTGACAGTTTTGGTGATTGTACCACCCCCACCCGCCTTCGGCACCCTCCCCCAAATTCGACACTAACACGTGGTTTGCATATGACGTTTTTATATCGAATTTGGGGGAGGGCTGGGGAGGGGGCCATGTGTTAGAATCTCTCCCCGTGACCGAGACACCTCAACTGATCCTCGCCTCCAATTCGCCGCGCCGCCGTCAGCTGCTGGCGCTGACCGGCCTGCCGTTTACCGTTAAAGTTGCTGATGTGGATGAGACCGAATATCTGAACGAAAATCCAGCGGAGTACGTCTTAAGGCTGGCAGAGACAAAGGCACGCGCCATCCCGGCCGGGGCGGACCAGGTTATCCTGGCCGCGGATACTACCGTAGTTGACCGGGAGGAGATCCTCGGCAAACCGGCCGATGACGAGGAAGCGGCCGCGATGCTGAAGCGTCTGCGCGGCAAAACACACCAGGTCTACACCGGGATCGCCCTGCTTCGCCAGAGTGATGGCCAGCTGCTCAAGGACATCTGTGTCACCGATGTGCCCATGCGCGATTACTCCGACGAAGAAGTACAGGCGTATGTAGCCACCGGCGACCCGCTTGACAAAGCCGGTGCATACGCGATCCAGCACCCGGAGTTCCGCCCCGTCACCCGCATGGACGGCTGCTTCGCCAGCGTGATGGGACTGCCGGTCTGTCACGTGATCCTGCAAATGCGAAAGATGGATATCCAGCCGGATACGGATTTCTTCAAAAGTTGCGAGACCCTTCTGGAATACAACTGCCCGGTTTCGGGCGCGATCTTGAATGGTGAGATGTAATTTTGGAGTGCGGCGGCTCGCCGTCGCTTCGTATTGTAGATGCACTCCAAATTTGAAAGGCAAAGCATGAAATTTATTCGCTGGATAAATATCGTCGTCATCCTCGCATTTTTAAGTGCCTGTGCTCCCGGGGGGATCGAGCTGCCCGGTGTCCCCACCGAGACGGCTCTGCCTCAGCCGATCGTTACAGTCAGCTCCGTACCCAGCGTGGATGAGGCGCTCAAGGCCTATCTCGACGCCTTCAAAGCAGACGATTACAACGCCATGTATTCAAAGCTGAGCAAGGTCTCGCAGGATGCCAACACGCTGGAGGATTTTGCCTTCCGAAACCGCGAAGCGATCAATACCATGAGCGCCGGTTCCTTCGATTACGAGGTCCTGTCCTCGCTCGTAAATCCTCATTCGGCCGAGGTGTCGTACCGGGTCACGTATCACACGGCGCTGGTCGGCGAGATCCAGCGCGACATCGTTGCCAGGTTTGTGCTTGAAAATGACGAATGGAAGCTCAACTGGGAGCCGGCGCTGATCCTCCCC
Organism: Anaerolineales bacterium; assembly: GCA_036261375.1. Taxonomy (GTDB): domain Bacteria; phylum Chloroflexota; class Anaerolineae; order Anaerolineales; family Villigracilaceae; genus Defluviilinea. The sequence continues at coordinate 3,641 of DATAKV010000729.1, read as the reverse complement.
GAGCTGACCGGCGGTTATATCCTGCGCATGGACTACAGCATCCCGGCCCGCGGCAACATCTACGACCGCGACGGCGATGCGCTCGTCGCCCAGTCCGATGCTTATGCCTTCAGCATTCTTCCCGGAAATGTCACCGATGACAGCCAGGGAACCCTGCTTTCAGAGGTCTGGAATTTATGCGGCAACAGCCCGGAGCTGCTGGCGCAGGAGATCTTCAACACCCCGGCGCAGTACCCTATTCCACTGTGCGTGGCCTCGGCCGACGAATCGGAACGGATCCGCTCCATCGCTCCCAGCGGCCTGGAATGGACTCCCTATAACTCCCGTTATTATTTTGAGCAGGGCACCGCGTCGCATGTAGTGGGCTACGCTCTTTCTATCTCTCCGGAAAACCTGGATGAATACCGGCGCCAGGGCTACCAGGGCAATGAACGGGTTGGCGCGGATGGCATCGAGGCCTGGGCGGAGGAATACCTGGCCGGCCAGCACGGCGGCGCCCTGTATGTGATCGATCCGGCCACCGGCACGCCCGTCACCAAGGTGGGCGAAAGCGCCCCTCAGCCCGCCGATTCGGTTTTCCTGACGATCGACCGTGACCTGCAGACCCAGGCCCAGGAGGCGATCGAAGGTTTTGTCGGGGCGGTGGTGGTCCTCGAGCGCGACACGGGACGCGTGCTGGCCATGGCCTCCTCCCCCGGCTTCGATGCGAACATGTTCTCGGCGGGCAATCCGAATGGCGCCGCGCAGTATGCCGAATTGAACCAAAGCTTTTCTTCCCCTCTTCTCAATCGCGCCACCCAGGGACAATACCCGCTGGGCTCGGTGTTCAAGATCATCACCATGGCAGCCGGCATGGAGAGCGGGTTGTTCGTCCCCGAATCGACACTGGATTGCCAGTATACCTGGACCCGCCTCTCGGACCAGATCCGCTATGACTGGACCTGGGAGCACTGTCAGGACAGGCAGGCCGCCGGGCAGGATTGCAATGACTTCAGCGATAGCGTCCCTTCCGGTGTACTGACCTTGCCCGAAGGATTGATGCGCTCCTGCAATCCGTTCTTCTATGAAATCGGCTTCACCCTCTACCAGCAGAACCGCGCCAACGATATTGCCAACATGGCCCGCGCTTTCGGCCTCGGCGCGCCGACCGGCATCGAGATCCCCGAGCAGACTGGCCGGATCGTAGACCCCGTCTCGGCTATCGACATGGTCAACCAGTCCATCGGTCAGGGAGAAGTGCAGGTCACACCGCTGCAGGTGGCCCGGTTTATCGCTGCTCTTGGCAACGGCGGCACTCTGTACCGGCCCCAGCTGGTGGAGCGGATCGAGCCGGTGGATGGCAGTGCGGCCAGGCTGGCATTCAAGCCAGAGGCGCAGGGCACCCTCCCGGTCCAGACCTTTCGCCTGGAGGTCATCCAGCAGGCGATGATCAACGTGGTCTCGAATCCACGCGGGACGGCCAACTTCCGCATGCGTGGGATGTCGATCCCTGTGGCCGGCAAGACCGGGACGGCCGAATCCGGTTCGGGGGAGCCGCATGCCTGGTTCGCGGGGTATACCATGGCGGAGAATCCGAACCTGCCGGATATCGCCATTGCCGTCATCCTCGAGAACCAGGGCGAAGGTTCAGACTGGGCTGCACCGGTCTTCAAGCGCGTGGTCGAGTCCTATTTCTACGGCTCGCCGCGCACGCTGTACTGGTTCGAGTCCAACTTCGGCGTGACGGAAACGCCCACCCCGATCGGCGGCATCCCGACCGAGACAGACGATGACGATAATAACGAGTAAAATAAGGCAGAGATACCCAATTTGTGAGTGAGTCTGAACGAACAGGTTTGATCATTAAAGCCCAGTCCGGTTTCTTTACAGTAGAGACCGGGCAGGGCTTTGTTGTTTGCCAGCTGCGCGGCAAGCTCAAGCAGGGACGCTCCCTGGGAGACATCGCCGCGGTAGGGGACCGGGTGCGCATCACGGTCCTGCCGGATGGAAGCGGGGCGATCGAGGAGGTCCTGGAGCGCAAGCGGGCCATCGTCCGCCTCGATCCGCGGCCGCAGGGCGAGTATAAACAGATCCTGCTGGCTAATCCGGACCAGGCGGTCTTCGTCTTTGCCTGTGCCAATCCAAGTCCCAGGCTCAAAATGCTCGACCGTTACCTGGTCATCGCTGAAAAGCAGCAGGTCCCGGCAGTGATCGTAGGCAATAAGATCGATCTGGTGGACGACCCCCAAAAGATTTTTGGTTTATATGAGTCGATTGGCTACCGCGTGATCTATACATCGACCAAGCAAAAGGTAGGGCTGGCCGAGCTGGAGGCAGCTCTACGAGGCCGGGTCAGCGCGCTGGCGGGGCCGAGCGGGGTGGGCAAATCGAGCCTGTTGAATTTGATCCAGCCGGGGCTGGGGCTGGCGGTGAGCGAGATCAGCACGGCGCTCAACAAGGGCCGGCACACCACGGTCACGCGCCAGATGTTCCCCATCGAAGGGGGTGGGTATGTGGCCGATACACCGGGCTGGAAGTCGCTGGCCCTGTGGGATACCGAGCCCGAGGAGCTGGATGCCTACTTCCCCGAGCTGCGCGAGCTTGTCCGGAACTGCCAGTTCAGCGATTGCACCCACACTCATGAACCGAGCTGTGCAGTACTCGATGCGCTGAAAGCAGGTACAATCCACCCGGATCGCTATGAATCCTATTTACGCCTGCGGTCCGGAAGAGACTGATTCCTGTAAACTACTCACTGAATATTGACCCCTTGAACTCATGACTGGGAACTGGAACATCATCGGCCACGAATGGGCTGTAGACATGTTGAAGAAGCATGTCATCCACGGGACCACGCGTCACGCCTACCTCTTCGCGGGACCTCCCGGTATCGGCCGGCGTACCCTGGCGCTGCGCTTCGCCCAGGCATTGAACTGCACGACCCCCAGCGAGCCCGGTGTGCCATGCGGCCAGTGCCGCGACTGCAAACAAATCGAAGCCATGCAGCATGCCGACTTGCACCTCATCCAGGCTCTGGATGAGGATGAAAAACCCAAACCGGGCGGCACCCTCAAAGTGGACCAGATCCGTGACCTGCGCAGGCTCATCACCTACAAACCCTATCAATCCAGGTATCGCATCGCGATGTTCCTGCGCTTCCACGAGGCAAATGAGTCGGCGGCTAACGCGCTGCTGAAGACTCTCGAAGAAGCCCCCTCCTATGCAGTGCTGATCCTCACGGCCGACAATCCTGAGCAATTACTTTCGACCATCGTCTCACGATGTGAAGTGCTCCGGCTCCGCGCACTAAAGGTGGAGCAGGTACAGCAGGCATTGGAAGACAAGGGCTTTGAAGCCCATCAATCCAAATGGATCGCCCATATCTCCAGCGGACGGTTCGGGTATGCCCGGCGCCTGATCGGCGGCGAGTCTCTTCTTCAGGAACGTGAGGAGCGTCTGGACGATCTCCAGCGTTTGATCTCCGCCTCGCGCGTGGAGAAGTTCGCCTACGCCGACAAGCTCTCGAAGAATAAGGACGCCATGCGCCAGGCGCTGCTGATCTGGCTCTCCTATTGGCGGGATGTCATGCTGCGCACGGCCCGGGCCGCGACCCCGCTCGTCAACCTGGACCGCAATCTGGAGATCGAAGACATCGCCAACCG
>DATAKV010000726.1:0-1565 GCA_036261375.1 Anaerolineales bacterium | reverse complement strand
CATCAGCCGGCGGAAGTTCTCCTTCTCTACAAAAAGAAGCGCCCGGTTAAAGCCCAATCCGAAATTGGACGTGGCGATCGTGAGAAGGGTCAGCCAGAAATGATCCTCGTTCTCCTGGGCGATCCTGAGCATTTCCGTGCTGGCCATGTGCAGCACCTGCATCCGACGCGTTTCCTCCCTCTCAGCATCAGACAGGCGGCTGATCTGGATGGCGCCTGCCACCTGGTCGGCGACGGAGAGCAGGATGCGCTTGTCGTTTTCGATGTATTCGCTTCCCTGAAAGCTGTACTGGGAGACGATCATGCCGCCGATCGTTTTCTCTTCCATGCGCAGGGGAACACCAAGCAGGCTGTAGGGAATGGAATCCCGAAAATCGATCTTGCGCTCGCGGGTGAAGCTGATGAGTTCCCCATGAGAGAGCAGGATCTCCTGTTGAGAAGCCAGTAAGTATTCTTCAAAACCGTGGTCGAGGGACCTGCTTTTGCCCTGCCTGCGGACGTCATTTTCGTATAAGAGTGGAAAGGTCAGCTCATTGCTCTCTTCATTCAGCAAAAAGACTGAGAAATTCGATACATCCATCGATTCGCCGATCTGCCTGCGGATCTCCTCCAGCAGGTCAATCAGGTTGGCAGAAGCGGCCTTGGTGGTGACCTCACGGCCGATCTTCTGAATGATCGCCGACTCCTGCAGCAGCCACTGTTCACGGCCGTGCAGGCTCGCCTGGTTCAGGACGAGGGATACCTGTCGGGCAAACAGATTCAACAGTGAACGCTCATGGTCGCTAACGGTCCGCCGCGCCTGGCCATAATCGAGCAGCAACAGTCCCCGCAAGGCATTTGCCTGTTGAATGGGCAGTATGGTTGCCTCGAGCACCGGGAGACGGTAGCCAAACTTTTCCGGGCTATTGGGAGTATGAAGGCTTTTGAAATTTCGAATGAACACAGCATTATTGGCTTCACCGGAAAAGTCCAGATCGAACCACTCCGCGACCGGATACAGGTTTTTCCGGAATTTACGGATACGATTGCTGCCGGCGCAGGCGATCCCAATAAAGAGATTATTCCTGTTGATATCTTCCCCCGTAGGGACCCAGAAGAGGTGGGCGCGTTCAAAGCCAAGCTTGAGCGAATAGTTGACGATCACATCGGCTGCATCGTGAAAGTAGCGTCCCTGCAGGGCGGCCTCCATCATTTCGCTGAATATCTTCTGCCAGCCGTGGGCCCGCTGGGTCTTACGCCTCTCATGGACGGCTTCGATCAGATAAAGCAATTCCGCGTTCTCGTAGCCCTTGGCCAGATAGCGGAATGCCCCTGCTTTGTAGGCGTTCATTCCAACGCTGTTATCGCCATAGCCGGTAAAGATGATCGTCTCGGTATCCGGGCTGATGCGCCTGAGAGACTGCATGACCTCGATGCCGTTTTCCCCGGCCTCCAGCTGCTGGTCGATCAGGAACACCTCATATGGCTCTCCCTCCTGAATGGAGCGGGTGACCAGGTCGGCCGCGTCCCGGGAGGACGTGGCTACATCTACCGTGTTGTCAGATAGGTCCTCGATCACGAGCTTGA
>DATAKV010000689.1:0-2156 GCA_036261375.1 Anaerolineales bacterium | reverse complement strand
GCCGCTGACCTTGTAGATTAACCGTTCGGCAGCCACGATGTCCTGGTCGCTCTCGATCTTGACGGGTCCGGCATCGACGACCGGGAAGCTCCTGCGGATGCTCTCGCCAACCCCGAGTGTGAAGGGACTACCATCCATCTCTACACCGCCAATGGACACATGAACTGTCGCAGATGAATTACTGACGTTGGCGATCCGCAGCTGGGTATCCAGACCGATGTTGTTGTACCACGGCAGCCAGTAGGTGGTATCCAACTGGCTTTCCGGCAGGCCCATCATCTCGGTGAAGCTGGTGAAAGCCCCGTTCACTTTGTAGACCACGCGCTGGGCGGCTACGATGTCCTGATCGCTCTCGATCTTTACGGGGCCGGCGTCGATGCCCGCGAAGCTTTTGCGGACGCTGGCCCCGGCTGCCAGCCCGAACGGGCTGCCGTCCATCTCCTCCCCGCCGATGAAGACGCGAACCGTGGTGCCTGCGCTACTCACATTTGCGATGCGCAATTGCGTATCCAGTCCGACGTTGTTGTACCAGGGCAGGTAGTAGACGTTGTCCAGTTGACTGCCTGGCAAACCTGTCATCTCAGAGAAGCTGGTAGGGACGCCATTCACCCAATAGATCACCGGCTCCGAGGCAATACTGGGAAGCGTATCCGCATTTTGAATTTCTACGGGCCCGTTGCTCAGACCTGGCAGGCTCCTTTGTATTACCTGGCGCTGGCAGGCCGAAAAACTCCCCCGCGCGGTACCCGCGATGCGGACGGTGAAATCTGCGGCCGGCCCGTAACATATCTGATAGATCTTCCCGGCGCTGTAGTCCGTCAGATAGAGCTCGCCCTGCTCGTCTTCGCCGAACGTCGAAATCTGATATGGCGTATCGGCCACCTGTGTCACCGTCCAGCCGTTGACCGGGTCATCGTACAGGCTGAAGAACACCCCGGTACAGAAATCACCATAGAAATAGCGGCCCTGCATATCGGGGTAGAACGCGCCGCGATAGATATAGCCTCCCGTCACGGAACAACCGACGGAATGGCTGTACTCGGCCACCGGCAGCACCTTTCCACTTTGATCGCAGCCCGTGGACGGATTGAAGCATAACGAGCCTTCCATGATCCGCCAGCCATAGTTTTCCCCACCTGCGCTGCTCGCCGGCTGAAAATCGATCTCTTCTCGAGAACTCTGTCCCACATCGGCGATAAAGAGGTCGCCGGTCTGCCGGTCAAAGGAAATGCGCCAGGGGTTGCGAAGCCCGTAGGCCCAGATCTCCCCGCGCCGGTTCGGCATGTTGAAAAACGGATTGCTGCCCGGGATGGAGTAATTCAAACCGGGAGCGGGGTGATCGACGTCCAGGCGCAGGATCTTCCCGAGCAATGAGCTGAGGTTCTGCGCGTTGTTGGACAGGTCGCCCCCTCCACCCCCATCGCCCGTGGACCAGTAGAGATATCCATCCGGCCCAAAGGCGAGCGTCCCGCCGTTGTGGTTTTGGTGAGTCGGATGGGGTATCGTCAGCAAGGGGACACGGCTATTCGGATTCGCGAGGTCAGGATTGCCTGAGCGGGAAAAGCGGGATAACACCAGGGAGCCGTTTTGATCGGTGTGTACGGTGAAAAATCGCCCGTTCGTCTCGTAGCTCGGATGGAAGGCGAGTGCCAACAATCCCTGCTCCGAGCCCGAGTCGTTGACAATGGATTGAATATCCAGGAACGGCGCTGGCAGCAGGCTTCCAGCTTTGAAGATCCTGATCCGCCCGGCTCTCTCGACGATAAAGAGGCGGTCCGAGCCATCCCCGGCGTGGGCGATGAAGATGGGTTGGACCAGGCCGCTCATCGCCTCCCGAAAAACAATATTAGCTGGATTAAAGACGGCTGGCGCGCCAGCGGCAGGTTTCCCGGCACCCTGGAAGAATAATACGAAGGGAATGACAGAAGCCAGAAACCGGTAAAAGATGCTCATCTTCATTAGTCATCCTTTGAACAAATATCTTTGCGAGCGCTTTTTACAATGCAATCTCTAATTTGGGGGAAATTACCAGTAATTCAATTTCCTAGAGCTTATCAGCGTATGTCAGATTCGCAGAATAGCTCATAAGGGGCATTCGGTATGCTTGAGCGGCAATGGTCTCCTGACAGTTCTATTAATAAAAGACTGCCCAGGTG
>DATAKV010000683.1:0-3694 GCA_036261375.1 Anaerolineales bacterium | reverse complement strand
GGTGATACCCTCCCGCCGAGACGAACGCCATGCGGAAGGCTTTTACCACGCCCATCACGTCGAAGCCGATGATGCCGTGATAGAAATCAACTGCTTCTTCGATATTGCGTACATGCAGGTGCACATGCCCCATACGCGTCTCCGGCGGTACAGGCTGATCGAGCGGATCATCCTGTTTCAGGTTTCTGAATAAAGCATCCACATCCAGGGGCTCACGGCCGCTGCTCAGGGAACCATCCTTGCGGCGGGTGATGTACTCGCCGTTCGCCAGGGACCAGGTTCCGTCCTCGGGCGATTCGGCATACAGTTCGATGCCGTTGCCTTCGGGGTCGTCGAGGTAGGTGGTCTTGGTCATGATGTGGTCTGTGGGGTAGTTCTCAATCTTGAGCGCGAAGAGGCGCGCTACAGCCCGTGCCAGCTCGCGCCGGTTCGGGAAGAGCACGGCAAAATGGTACAGGCCGGTCACCCCGCGGTAGCGCTTGAGATTTGGTTCCTGGGTCAGGCGGAGCAGCTCCCTTTCCCCTGTTCCCAGCCCAGCCCGGTTGCCTTCCTGCCAGTGGAGCTTGAACCCGAGCACCTGGGTATAGAATGCGATCTGGTTCTCGAGGTTGGCAACGGTCAGCGCCACATGTCCCATCAGCGTAGCCGGATGGATGGAAAATTCAGTTTTATTTTCAGTTTGTGCTTGATTCATATTCTTCTCTTTCCAAGGTCCTTACAACCTATAATGATTTGACAACGCCAGATCGTCTTTAATTTCTATAGCTTAACGCACTCGTTTCCTTTGGCTCTTCTACGGGGAGGGTGCCTGGGAATGTTGTTTCCCAACTCATCGGTAGTTCGTCAAGCCAGTGTACTTCAGAACATTACGTACAAGGTTGCCCTTGTGCTTGTGTGGATACGGCTGACCAATGGGCACCGGCACGTTGAGAAAGGAACACAGGGGTTTCCATCCGTGTCTGGCGTCGAAGATGAGCAGCCTGTCTGCCGGGACGACCCGTTTGACTTCTTCGATATGTTTTTTGAAAATATGTATCGCGTGATGTTTGTCTTCCAGTCTGTTCTGGAAGATCTCCTGCCAGAGGGTATTATCCATAGCGGTTAGGAACTGGTGCAGTGTGGGAAGCGCCCGGGTGATCCGGACAACAAATGCTCGCTGCGCCTGATAAAAGGTAGTCATAATACTCCGGTGCCAGCTATCGGGATCGCGGACGGTGAGAATGACCTTTGCCTGCGGATATACATTCATCAGATCCCTGTAATACGCGGCGACAGGCCAATCCAGGGCAGACTGATAGCCTTTAAAGATAGTCTCCCAATCTGTATATTCGCCGTGCATAATCTGCGTCCAGCGTCTCATATGGCTGGGTTTCCTGAGAATCTCGACCATATGATAGCATTTTCCGAATCCCAGTTGTTCCAGTGCAATCTTCAGTGAAAGAGTTCCGGTTCTTCCGAACCCTGCCCCAATCACTTTTAGTGCCATAGGTCTCCTTGGTCGGTTCGTTCGCCACAGATGGACAGTTTCACAATGAACCGTTTACCTTTCTATGAATTAGGGTCGCTCAACAGCAACCCGCTCTCGGACGGCAGGGATCACTTCCTCCGCAAACTGTTGGAGCTGACTTTCACCTTCGCCCCAGAAGATAAAGGTGTCGAAGCTATAGGCGGTCGCAAGGTCGGTGAGTTCATCTACCCACTGGTCTACCGGTCCTTGGAGCATGCCGTTCGATGCGCCATCGGTGATGGTTCCGTTCACGTTGAGGATCCGGCGGATGCTGGCGGGGTCGCGCCCTGCATCGGCGGCCGCCTCGTCAAGGCGCCGGGTCATATCGGCGATCTTCTGCAGATCTCCACGGAAGGAAGGTACCCAGCCGTCGGCAACCTGCCCTGCCAGCCTGAGAGCCCGTGGGCCGGTCACACCGAGCCAGATGCCGATCGGATGAGCCGGGACCGGGCCCGAGTGGGCACCGCGTAGCTTGTAATGATTGCCGTCGAAGCGCAGGTTGCGTTCCCCGCTCCATACTCTGCGGATCACCTCGATCGCTTCGGCCAGAGCTTCGAGGGCGATGCCGGGAGTGCGCCGGGGACCGCCGTAGGCCTCGATCGCATCCCAGAAGGCTCCTGCGCCCAATCCAAGCTCGAAACGGCCTCCGCTCAGTATATCCAGGCTGGCAGCGGCTTTGGCCAGGACGGCGGGTGGACGGAGGGGCAGGCTTGCCACATCGGGGAAGAGTCCGATCCGGGAGGTGGAGGCCGCGATCATGCTCAATAGCGTCCAGGTGTCGACAAAACGCCGCTGGTAGGGGTGGTCCTGCACGGCCACATAATCCAGCCCGAGGCGCTCCGCCTCCTGCGCCATCGAAATTAATGGCTGATCGGCATTGGGAACAAGAAAATAACCGAATTTTAAGCTTGTACTGACGGGCATGACTGACCTTTCTACCACCTCCGAATCGGAGACGCTTGTTTATAGAAACGATCCATCCCACACAACCGTGCGGGATGGATCAAAACAGATTAGCCCAGGATTTTGATGGCGCTGGCCCAGTTGGTGCCGAGCGTGCCCTGGGTGACGATGTGCAGGAGCTGCATCCCTTCGATCTGGCGGGCGCGGCTCAGCGGACCGGTATCCACAGGGCGCATGCCGCCATCTCGGACGAGCTGGGCAACCTTCTCCTTTGCATCGGCGTCATCGCCGGCAATGAAGACATCCAATGGACGGCCGTCCACCTGCCCGGAGCTCAGTGTGCCGGCGTAGGTGGTATTGAAGGCCTTGACCACGTTTGCGCTAGGGACCACGACCTTTGCCAGATCCTCGGCGGAGGACGAATCCGGTGCGGTGGCGAGGCCGTCATAGGTGTTGTTCAGCGGGTTGGCTATGTCCACGACCACCTTGCCGGCCAGCCTGTCGCCGAGCTGTTTTGCAAGCTCGATGTTGGTCCCATACCAGACGGCGAAGACAACCACATCGCCAAGCTGTACGTCACCGAGGCTGGCCGTGGACACCTTCGTTCCATTTTTAGCCGAGGCACGCACATCCGCCGCCGTCTTTTCAGCATTCTCAGGACTGGCATCCACGAAGGTGACCGAGTGACCGCCCGCAGCTGCGCGTGTGCCGATGCCGCGTCCCATATTTCCTGCGCCGATAATTGTTACGTTCATTTTATTTTCTCCTGTTTGGTTATTAGAATCCAAGTTCTTCTTTCACGATGATCATCGTGGTCCGGCCTGGCCGGATTTCCTTGTTGATGATCAAAAGTTTGCTCAAATTCGTGCGTGCGTTATAGAGTTGCTGCATATGTATATCTTCGAGAGGAACGATATATTCCTCCAGACGGCGCATGCCTTCCTCCAGGTCCTTGACCAGTTTTTGTGCGCCCACCACCCAGATCACATTGCCAGCGCCCGAAGCGTACGGTCCAAGCTGGCTGCCGGAATTCGAAGCAATCAACACCTGTCCATCTTCTGTCACCGCGTGCACGCTACCCGCCGCATAATCCGGCGCAGCCCCCAGCTTGCGGATCTCTCGCTCCTGGGTAGCACGGTCCATGGCCCACAACTTGGGCCGCAGGGCATCGAACTGCCCGGATGTATCGACCTCTTCCTTGATGCCGAGAGCCTCCAAAGTGACAGACGAGCCCAGAAAAACTTCCGCGCCTTCCGGTATTCTTTCGAAGAACATCTGCCTTGC
>DATAKV010000679.1:0-3362 GCA_036261375.1 Anaerolineales bacterium | reverse complement strand
CGGTTTCCTGGACAATGGCGCTCGCCATCCTGTCCGCAATCACCATGACGGTGGGAAACCTGCTGGCCCTTCCACAGACCAACATCAAGCGGCTGGTTGCCTACTCGTCGGTTGCCCATGCGGGTTATACGTTGATTGGTGTTGTAGCCCTGACGCAGCTGGGAGCGGCATCTGTGGTGTTTTACCTGGCCGCCTATATTGCCACCAATCTGCTGGCCTTTGGCATCATCATGGCCTTTGCCCGGGTGACCGGCTTGGAGGATCTCAAGGACTACGCCGGCATGAGCCGCCGCAACCCGGCCCTGGCGCTGATGATGCTGGCGGCTTTCCTGTCCCTGGCGGGAATGCCTCCGTTCGCCGGATTTGTGGCCAAGGTCTTCGTGTTCGCGGCTGGCATCCAGGCCGGTTATGTCTGGCTGGTCATCATTGGCATTCTCAACTCGATCATCGGCGTGTACTACTACCTGAACGCGTTGAAGTACGTCTACCTGTACCGCATGCCGGAACAGGATGAGGAGAACCACCCGGTCCCGTTGACCCGTCCGTACGCGATCGCGCTGGGCGTGCTGGTGATTGGCGTGATCCTGATCGGGACCGTGTTCGCCCCCTGGTTCAGCTGGTCCGATGCGGCGGCGTTGAATTTGTTTTAGATATGGAGTCCAGCAGCTTGCTGTTGGACTCCATACTGTAAGCGACATTTGCTATCCGATTTGACAGCCTTTTCACCTGTCAGTTATAATTGTGCCACATGACACAATCGGAACAAAAAGGCAGAAGCATCCTCACGACCCTGCTCATTGTGATGATCGGACAGGTGGGGTGCCTGACGCTGATCATCATCCTGGCTTCGGTCTTTGGCGGGTTGTGGCTGGATAATACGTTCGGTACAAAGCCGGTTTTTACACTGGCTTTGTTGTTTGCCGGAATTCCAATCTCGGTGCTTGTGATGCTTGTGGTAGCGCGCAGGACCCTAGCCCGCTTGAAGGATAAGGCAGACACAGAAAAAAATACGGAAACTTCGTCGTAGGAGGCGGACTTGGAACAAGAAAATCGCAGACCCTGGCGCCGATGGGTCGTCCTGGTGCTCCTGATCGTTGGTTTCATCCTGGGTGGGATCTTTGTCCCCGTCCAGCCTGAGATCCTGGTCGCACCGGAAAAATTGTTTGATATCACACTGCCCTGGGGTGGGACTTTTGCTGTGGTGAATACGCTGCCCACACTGTTTGTCACCATTTTTCTGATCATCATCCCCCTGGCATGGGCAACCCGAAACTCGCTGTTGAAGAGTGCACAGACCGACCTGGTGCCGCGCGGTATCGGCAACGCCATGGAAGCCATCCTGGAGATGCTCTACAACCTGACGGAAGGATCGGCAGGAAAGTACGCACGGATGATCTTTCCCTGGTTTGCGACCATCATGATCTATGTGCTGATCGCCAACCTGCTCAAGCTCGTTCCGGGTTTTGAGTCGATCGGCGTTCTGCACGAGTCGCATGGTGAGGGTGGGCATCATATCGAGTCTCTGGTCGGCAACTGGTATCTCTTCACCCATGAAGAAGGTGAACATATCCTGGCGCCGTTCTTCCGCGGCATCTCCGTGGATTTGAATTTCACGGCCGCCCTGGCGATCATCTCGGTCGTGATGATCCAGGTGATCGGTGTGCGTGCACAGGGCGCGGCGTATTTCAGCAAGTTCTTCAATACGCGCCGTATGTTCAAGGTGCCGTTCTTCGGCGCCATGGACTTTCTGGTGGGCCTGCTGGAGCTGATCTCGGAAATCTCGAAGATCCTCTCGTTTGCCTTCCGTTTGTTCGGGAATATGTTCGCAGGGATCGTGCTGGTCGCGATCGTTGCGGGTCTGTTGGGCCGGTTCTCGATTTTGCCGGCCATGGTAATGATGTTCGAGTTGTTTGTCGGTGTCATTCAGGCGTTCGTGTTCGGTATGTTGACCATGGTATTCATGGCGCAAGCCACGCAGGGTCACGGCGAAGAACATGCTGAAGGCCATTAATCTCAACCAATCACAAGGAAAATCCTAAGGAGGCTTGATACCATGGAAGGAAATATTTTAGATGCGATGCGCTATGTGGGCGCTGGCCTGGCGATGATCGGAGCCGCAGGCGCGGGCGTGGGGATCGGTCTCAGCGTGCAGGGCGCGCTGACCGGTATGGCCCGCAACCCGGATACCTACGGTAACCTGCTGACCAACATGATCCTGGGCATTGCATTCTCGGAAGCGATCGCGATCTATTGTCTGGTCATCGCGTTCCTGATGCTCTTCAAAGTTGTGTAGGAAATAGGAGCAATCTATGGAAGCACTTGGAATTAATCTGGGTCTGCTCATCGTTCAGATCATTGCGTTCACCATCGTTCTTTTGACGTTGAACGCCTGGGTCTACAAGCCCATGTTGAACATGATGGAGACCCGCAAGCAGAAAATTGCACAGGGACTGGAAGATGCCCGCGTGGCTGCTGAGGCCCGCGCCGACGCGGAAAAACAGGCCGCCAGGATCATTAGTGAAGCGCAGGCGGAGGCCAGCAAGATCGTCGCTGAGGCCACCGAGCGCGCCTCCTCCGCCGGCCGGGATGTCAAAGCCGCTGCTGAAGCTGAAGCCGCCAAGGCACGCGATGCCGCAATGGCCGAAGCCGAAGTGGAGCGCAATCGCATTTTGGGTGACCTGCGCGGCCAGGTGGCCTCGCTGGCCATCGCCGCCGCCAACAAGCTGGTGGGTGAAGCGCTCGATGAGAAGAAGCAGCATGCCCTGCTCAACGAATTCTTCTCCGGCGTGAAGTCCGGGAAGGTAACGGTTCTTGACAACTCCGGTTTCAAGGGCGACTCGGCTGAAGTGACCAGTGCGCTTCCGCTCAGTGCAGAGGAGCAGGCCGCGGTCCGCCAGGATGTGCTTTCTAGAGTCGGCGCCAAGGACGTGGAATTCCGGGTCGACCCATCCATTCTGGGTGGACTGGTCATTAGGGTCGGCGACAAGGTGATGGATGGCTCCGTTGCCGGCAAGCTCGAAGGTCTGCGCCAGAACTTCAGATAAGATTTCACAGGATTGAGGGTTTTGGCGAACCAATCGCCAGAACCCTTTTTTTGTTTAACATGTCAACATCAAAGTCTCTTCGATCGATTTTTGCAGAGCTGCCCCAGCCGTTTTTTCGACCCAATGCTCCGGATGTTCCGATTACGGGAATCTCCATCGACAGCCGTGCGGTGAAACCCGGCTACCTTTTTGTGGCGATGAAGGGTGGCACGGTGGATGGCCATGATTACATCCCCATAGCGATCGATCATGGTGCAGCAGCCGTCGTGGGGAGCCGGGAGATGGACAGTCTGGCTGTCCCGTACATTCGAGTGGATG
>DATAKV010000676.1:0-4555 GCA_036261375.1 Anaerolineales bacterium | reverse complement strand
ACTGAGCGCCAAAAGTACATCAGGGGCGGTAGGGTGGCAGTCAGCGCGTTTGCACAGCAAATGAAGCTGCGGCAGGCCGCGAGAGGTTGGAGCAATGATCGTGCCGGGGAACAAACTCAACATGAATGTCGTCGTCCGTGTGTCTTACGCAATAATCATAAACAAGAACGGATGGCATTTCATGAATCGGAGGATCAAAGTGAATCAACAAATCAGGAGCCTTCTGTTGGCCGCAACGCTGCTGCTATTGACCGCCTGCGGATCGCTTGAAGCCGGCTCCGAGTCTGATCTTACCGGTATAGTGACCCCCGCCAACAATCCTGAGCCTCTCGTCGTTCCGAACGTCGTAGAGAACAATCCAACAGCAGCTCCGGCTGCCAGCCCGGATCCTGAACGCTTCAGTGCCTATGTTGGGATCATCCACCCACCTCTTCCGGAGAGCCTCACTTTAGTCTTCGGGATGCTCATCCAGGATGTGGAAGACCATTCCCTGACCTTCGTCAGCGATGGTGCGGACAAGATGCTGTGGCTGAGCAAACTTGACCATTATGATCCGGATGGCAGTGCGTATTGGGAAGTGAAAGATGTTCTCGATCTATCGAGTATGGAGGCCGGTCTCGTTTTGCTGCCGGACGGGTGTTTGCTAAACGGTGCGCTCGACAGCGAGATCCTTGTTGCGGGCAAAGATGGAACGGTCCGACTGGCATGGCGGGCCAACACATCGCTGGACCGGTTTGAGGTCATTCCCACGGAAGGCATCGAATGCCATTCCGACAAGGCCATGGACCTCTAGGGAAACGCAAGCTGCCCTCGTTCACTCCCGGGGGCAGTTTGTTTTGAAGGGAGATTGTGATGATCACAAATCATGAAAGGCCCCGGTGGTCCTTTTACGCAACCTGGATCCTGTTGACCTCCCTCAGCATCCCAATCGCCTTCTTCCTCACCCTTATCGTCCTGCGCATCATCACCCGTGTTGTGGGAGACGTTATCTATGTGGACGGGGTGCGCCATATCACGGAAGATTATTTGTGGATCTACCCCTTTATCCCGATCGTCGGCCTGCTGACCGGGGGACTGCAGTATGGATTGCTGCGCCGCTATCTGCCGCGTATGGGCGGGTGGGTGCTGGCAACGGCCGGCGGCTGGCTCCTGGGCGTGCTTTTGATCGCACTGCCCGGCCGGGAGAACCTGATCAATGAATTCCTTGGTATGAGCCTGGTGTTTCTCCTGATGGGGCTGTCGATCGGGGTGGGACAATGGCTGATCCTGCGGCAGCGCCTTGCCCATGCAGGCTGGTGGATCGCCGCGAATCTACTGGGCTGGGGTTTGCTGGGCCTGATACGGGCAGATAGTACACTGGACCAGTTCAGCCTGTTTGTGATTGGACTGCTGCCTGCCTGTGTCACTGCCCTGGTGCTGGCGCTGTTAATGAAGGGGGATCCTACAGCCCAGCCACAGACTGTCTAGCTGTGCCGTGACTTCTGACCTCCTTCGTAGGTTTCTGAACGGGGATCTTCGGCACCTCGGCGGACATGAGCCGCCGAACGGTAAGGAACGAACCCCTGGCAATCGAGGCAGGTCTTGCTTTCGGGGATGGAAAAGGCGTATAGTTAAAGTAGAAGCTGGCTCCTACAGCAGAAAGGCTTGGTCCTCATGCTCCTCAGTGGCTTTCTGATCCTTGCCGGTATCGTCCTTCTGGTTGGCTGGCAGATGGGTGGGCGCATAAATACCTTGTGGCGGAACCTGGGTGTGATCATCGGAGGAAGCGGACTTCTACTGTTCGTCCTCGGGCTTATCTTGTATTTCACCACTGGCTAAGTTTCGCTTTTCGTTTTTAGGGTCCGTTGACAACCCGTCGACAGCACCCAAAATAATAGCCCGGCAACCGTCGGGTTACAGGGAAATTTCATGCAGCCATCCTGCCTGCTTTTCATGATGTAATGCTGGGATATTGAGGCTTACGAAGTTGTATCATTAGGTTCAAGGCGGCTTGGATAGAATCCTTGCAGGGTCTTCTGATCTTCAACAGCTCCCTAAAAGAACTGGAACGGGCCATCCGGGGCGGGATCGAAAGGCGGCTGTAAAGTATGGTACACTGAACAAAACAGCCAGGTGGGAGTTACTGGATCTGTGAGGCGTTTCGGCCGCCGTCCCTGTTATGGGCAGGCGGCTTTTTCGTACCCGGTTTCCGCCGGAGAGAGCAGTTGTGATGGTAGTCAAAATATACGTCGGGAACCTGCCCCAATCCATGACGGGCGCGGATTTGAACCTTCTCTTCGCCCGGGCAGGAGAGGTCACATCCGTGGATCTGACGACGGACCGTGTCACCGGCGGCTGTAAAGGATATGCTTACATTACCATGAGCGCCCAGAGTGAAGCCGACCGGGCCGTCAGCATGTTCGATGCCTACGCCCTGGAGGGTCACTTATTGAAGGTAACTCTTGCCCGGCCGAGGGAGCAGCGCGGGTTTCGCGTGGCGTAATGATCCGGGATAGGGGGACAAGGATAAGGGGCGGGTGGATTGCCACCTGCTGAAGGAAGAAAATGCGATGATGAATTTCAATTTGAATACTCACATCCACCGGCCGCTGACGCAGGTCTTCAGCTTCGTGGCGACGCCGGAGAATGATTTTCAGTGGCAGTACGGGACATTGTCTTCCGCCCAGGTGTCACATGGGGAGGTCGGTATTGGGACGCTCTTCCGGGTGGTCGGTCACCTGATGGGGCAGCGGCTCGAGACGCTGTATGAGGTCACCACGTTCGAGCTGAACCGGCGCTACGGCTTCCGGTCGGTCACGGGACCGGTTGATTCGCACACACTCTATCTCTTTGAGATAACGGACGGCGCCACCCAGATCCACATGACCCTGGAGACCGATCTTCGCGACCTCTTCAAGGCCAACAATACCATCATTGTCAAGAGGTTCAAGAAACAGTACAAGGAAAACCTGGCCATGTTGAAGAGTATCCTGGAAGCGCAGAAGATCGTCCGGGCATGAACGCTGTGAAGGAATTCCGTCCCGGCATGATATAATTAGGCCATCTTATAAAAGGTCGTGCGTGCCAAGATTGCCGTCAACCCTATATTGGGGTTGGCGGCTTTTCACTCCATCACGGGCGGCTGTAAAGGAGCTGGGTATGGAAGCAAAGTTGTATGTCGGGAACCTGTCCTATCAGACCACGGAGCAGAGCCTCCGCGATCTGTTCATGCAGGCAGGGAACGTTGTGTCGGTGGCGCTGATCAAGGAACCGGGGACTCAGCGCTCCAAGGGCTTTGCCTTCGTGGAAATGAGCTCACAGAGTGAAGCGCAAAAGGCGATCAGCATGTTCAACGGTCAAAACCTGGACGACCGCCAGATGGCAGTGAGTATGGCTCGTCCGCGTGAGGAACGCAGCGGTGGCGGCGGCGGCGGTTTCCGTCAGAACCGCAGTGGGAATAGCAATAAGCGCCGCTACTAGGCAGGGGACCCCCTTGGCCTTCGAAATCGGCGACCGGGTGGTTCATCCACAGCATGGGGTTGGGTACATCGTCAAACTGGAAAACCGGGAGTTCCAGCCTGGTACCAGTCAGCGATATTACGAGGTCTCGATCCCGGGCGGCAGCACAGTCTGGGTACCTGTGGACCTTCCCAACTCGGGGCTGCGCAACCTTGCCACGCGCACGGATATCGCCCGGTGCCGCAGCATCCTGCAATCCCAGCCCATGCGCCTGACCGACGATGGCCGAATCCGCCAGTCGGAACTGGTGGCACGTCTCAAACAGGGGACGATCGCTGCACAGTGTGAGGTTGTACGTGACCTGGCGGCCTTTGTTTCACACAAGCCGGCCTATGGTACCATCCCGGCCCTGCTGGAAGCGATCCGCGGCGTGCTCAGCCAGGAATGGGCGGCGGTGGAAGGCATTACGCTGGCTGAAGCCGCGTTCGAGATCAATTCCCTGCTCGAGAAAAACGGGTCAGTCACACCGGGTAAATAATTTTTCGATAAGCAGATACAACCAGCCTTGCGAAGGTTTTTCGGTAAGCTCATGCAGCTTTCTGAAAACAGCCTTCGCAAGGCTTTAATAATTTGCCTGGCTATTCCAGCCAATCCAGGATTTTGTGCCAGGCCCCTGCCAGCGGCAGGAACCAGGGGAAGCCATTGTATAGCCCGAGGGGGGCAGGGGGGAAAGCGAAGAGGTTGAAGGGATGTTCCCGGATGGTTCCCTGCAGCATCGCTTCGGCGACGGTCCTGCCAAGGTGTGTGGCCATTGCCACACCGTGCCCCGCATATCCCAGTGAATAGTACAGGCCGTCCACTTCGCCAGTGTGGGTCATCATGTCGAAGGCGAAATCGAGCGTGCCGCCCCAGCCGTATTCCACTTTCACATCTTTCAGTTCGGGGTAGACCCGGATCATTTCCCGCCGCAGGATGTCTGCACTGCGCTGGATGGTACCGGCCGTTTCGGGGAAGAAAGCGGCCCTCCCGCCGAAGATCATCCGCCTGTCCCATACCCTGAAATAGTTCAGGTAGTGTTTGTAATCGAATATCATCCGGTTCTTCGGGCTGAGCTCGT
>DATAKV010000669.1:0-3606 GCA_036261375.1 Anaerolineales bacterium | reverse complement strand
GACTTTCAAAGCATCCCGGACGATGCGTTTGTGAACGGTCCGTCCCAGATCGGTTTCAGCACCTCGGCGTTTGTCGCCTCCACCAACGGCTGGCTAAAGAATTACCGCGGCTATATCGGAGGAGAGAACCGGACCGGCGCGGAGATGGTGGATTATGTTGCCACCAACTACAGCATCAGCCCGCGACTGCTCCTGGCCCTCCTCGAATATCAGAGCGGCGGCCTGACCCAGCCGGAAGCGCCCCCCGGAAAGTACATGCTCGGCCTGCGCAGGTCTTTCTATGAAGGCGCCTATCTACAGCTTGTGCTGGCGGCCAACACACTGAACAACGGATATTACTTGTACCGCCGCGGCGAGTTGACCGAGCTCGAGCTGCTAGATGAAACTCTCATGCGCACCGACCCGTGGCAGAATGCAGGATCGGTGGCCATGCAATATTATTTCTCCCGGCTTTATAGTGGAGAACGCTTATTCACGGCGATCGGACCGGACGGCTTCGCCCGCGTCTATCAGAACTTTTTTGGCGATCCCTGGGCAGAGTCGGTGGATATCCTGCCCGGCAGCCTGCAGCAGCCTGCTTTACGGTTCCCCTTTCTGCCCGGCCGAGTCTGGGCGTACACAGGCGGACCCCACACCGGCTGGGGGACAGGTGAGCCATTCGCGGCAGTGGACTTTGCCCCCGGCTCTGACACCTCCGGATGTGTCAACGTGCCAATCGAAGAACACGCCATCGCCATGGCAGATGGCCTGATCGTCCGCGCCGACATCGACGGCGTGGTGATCGACCTCGACAAGGATGGCGACGAACGCACCGGCTGGACGCTCTATTACCTGCATCTGGCGACGAATGCCCGCATCCATGTGGGACGGGAAGTGAAGGCGGGTGACCCGGTTGGCTATCCCTCCTGCGAGGGCGGTCGCGTCACCGGTACACATGTCCACGTGGCACGCAAATACAACGGGGAGTGGATCCTGGCGGATGGACCCATCGCCTTCAATCTGGAGGGCTGGATCGCTCATAACGGATCCCAGGCCTACCGCGGCACGCTGACCCGCGGTCCGTTAACCATCACCGCCTGTGAATGTTCGGATGCGGCCAGCCAGATTGTCTCACAGATAGAATAATAAAATGTCCCCGGTAATTTCAGCGGGGACATTCTTTATCATCCATTCGGGCTATTCCTGCACCGTTTGCGGCCAGGTGCCATGATATGTCAATCGTCTGGCACCCTTTTCTTGCTCCTCATAAATCTCATAGCGCAGCTCGATCGGGAAAGCCTTTTCCAGCATGGCATTCACTGCACAGTATTTTGTGATAGCTAATTCAATGGAACGCAGCAGTGCGGTCTCCTCGATCCCTCGGCCCGTGGCCACAAGCGTAAGCACTGCACTCGTGAATACATTGGGATGATCGGGGGAGCGCGGCGCATCGATGTTGACATCGAAACCGGTGAGCCTTTGCCGCTTTTTTTGCAGGATGGATAGTACGTCCATGGCAGTACAGCCGGCAAGCCCAAGAGCGACCATTTCCATGGGCTGGACCCCGCTGTTCTGGCCGCCCTCAGACAGATCGCCATCCATTCGAACAGGGATGCCCGATTTTGCCAGGCCTGTAAACGCCAGACCCTCATTCCAGGTGACGGTCGCCTTCATGGCTGCTCCTCGATGATCGGAGTGACGTGCTTCTCAAGGTTTCTAAGATTGATGCCGCCTACCCAGCTCAAAACGATGTTTCCGTCACGGTCGATCACGAATGAACTGGGCAGGTTCAGTGTCTTGAATGCCTGTTCTGTAGCGATGTAGGTCGGGTCCAGCCAGACAGGGAATGTCATCTCGTAGTCATCCACAAACTGCAGGACATCCTCTTCTGGATCCCCATCGTTGATGGCGACGATCACAAACCCTTTCTCCGCATGCCGGCGATAAAACGTCTCGAATCCGGGCATTTCCTCCTTGCAGGGTGGACACCATGTCGCCCACAGGTTGACGAGGACCACCTGGCCGCGATAATCAGCCAGAGAGACTGGCTTGCCGGCTGTGTCGATCAAAGTCAGCTCAGGGGCTGGGTAATCCACTTTAGCGGGGACAGCCGACAGGTTCGATTGGACCGGCAGGTCATGCAGGATGAAATAGGCAGAGGATGCGATCAGGATCCCACCCAATCCCAGGAGGATGAGAGGCAGATAAGAACGTTTCGCGGGTGAAGAAGGTTGCAAGGATGTCATTCGACTCTCTGGACGGTTGAATATCGACAAAGTATACCCTGCCAAAAACGCATAACTTGAAATCATGATAAATGTCATGCGATTGATGATATTTGCCACTGGCTTGGGGTAGGGCAGTCAGGTTAAGATGCAGGAAAGGTCAGCGACAGTGAATCGAGTCCCAACATTTAGCGATATGAACGAACAATACGTCAATCTGGTAAAACCCCTGTTCGAGCGGTATTCCTGCCGCTCGGGCACCACAGTGGTCCAGCAGGGTCAGCCGGCTGAGTACCTGTATCTTATACTGGACGGGAAAGTGCAGGTCTCGTATAAACCCTACGATGGGACAGCGATCACGGTAGCCCATGTTGAGAAGGATGGGCTGTTCGGCTGGTCGGCTGTTGTAGGTAGAGGTTCCTACACATCCTCCGTGACCGCCATCGAGGACCTTGACACCTTTCGCATCCACGGTGATGAGCTGCGCAAATTGTGCGGCGAACACCCGGAGGCCGGAAAGGAAATCCTGGAACGGCTGGCAAACGTGGTTTCATCGAGATGGACAAACTCACATGAACAGGTAAAGTCCATCCTCGTTAACGCAATGGCGATCTAGCGAATTACTCAAATACTGGCGAGGGCAGGTTCGAAAAACACGGTGACGCTTTTCAGCGTCACCGTGTTTGCTTAACCAGAATACTGGATCGAAGGGTACGCCCGCCGTGATCGGGCTTTGGGATGGTCAACTTCGAGATTCGTTCCTGAAGAAGCGAACGATAAAGAACCCGCCCAGCACGATCAGGACTGCCGGCCAGAAATACTCCGCCAGGCCGATGAACGGAGTTCCGAGAAGGGCACCGAACAGGAGCAAAATCGTTCCAGGGATCAATGCCCAGGTGCGAGTCCCGCCACCAGGGAGGAGTGCCACCAGGATGAAGGTAATCCCCAGCCCCAGGAAGAAGCTGCCGCCGCTGTCGAACCCGGTCACATCCTCGAGAACGGAGACAATGCCCAGCGTAAGCAGCACACCGGCCGGGATGATCGCCCACCAGCGCTGGCGGTCGGAGAAATAGACCCACCAGAAGGCCATACTCAGCCCAGCAAAAAAGACGAGCCCATCATAGGCTTCCAGCGAATCCGGCAGGAGAGCAGACGCGGCAAGGCCAAGCAGGGTAAAGCCCGGGAAGGCAGCCCACCAGTTGTTGGCCCGGTCGTTGACGAGCAGATAGAGAAAAACCGCTGCCCCCGCACCGAACACCAATCCCCAGAAGATCCCGCCTGCATCCGAAATGATGCCCTGGACATCGAGAAGGGATAAAATACCGCCCATGATGAGCAGCAATCCAACCAGAAGACGCGGATCAATTCGTTTCATGTCCATCTCCTTTGCGCTACGCTACTG
>DATAKV010000663.1:0-8110 GCA_036261375.1 Anaerolineales bacterium | reverse complement strand
GACTTTCGGCCTTGTCCCCCAATAGGGATTGAATATCGGTTGTCATTTCAAGTGTCATCGGGTTCCTCCTGGCCCGGCGTTTGCTGGTGTACCCAGTCCGGGCGTTTTGAATCTCTGCCCGAGGGGCAGGTATAGGTTCATTTTCTGTCTGACGGATTGCTGCACCGGTTCAGAAAAATGGTATTCCTCATTATAACCCTCAATAGCAGGAGCCTTGCGCTGGTTTTCCAGCCTTCGCAGGGGTCTAGCATTCAGGCTATAATACCCGATGCGACGAAACATCGAAGCACTCGTATATTATCGTAGCGCTATGCGCTATCTTCGCTACGCTTCGACAGGAGACACA
The DNA here is from genome assembly GCA_036261375.1 of Anaerolineales bacterium. Taxonomy (GTDB): domain Bacteria; phylum Chloroflexota; class Anaerolineae; order Anaerolineales; family Villigracilaceae; genus Defluviilinea. The sequence goes on along the minus strand of DATAKV010000663.1, from coordinate 7,764 downwards.
CATGGAACAGTTTTTCGAGAAAGTGACCAGCCAGACCGACCCGTTCAAGAAGGTGGCATCCTTCATCCCCGGCTTCAGCGGGTACATCGATCGACAGAACCGCCGCGATGCAGACAAGCTCCTGCGCGACACCGTGGCCCGCCGGTTTGACGAACAGTGGAACCGCGCCTCGCAGCTGCAGAGCGACATGGTCAGCAGCGGCATGATCGAGTTCGTGGACGATATGGAGAAAGCCGCCATCAAGCTGCGGACCTTCATCGATAAGATCACTACTGCCCCGCGCGGCTATTCCGGTCTGTTCGATGCGGTCAAGATCAATGAAAAGGAGCTCGAAGCGATCTACCAGTACGACGCCGCGTTCTTCGACCTGGCCGAGCAGGTCGGCCGCGCTCTGGACAACGTGGAAGCCAGCCTCGGGGACCCGGCTGCACTGCCTGCCGCGATCCGCAACGTGACCTCGCTGGCGCGCATGGCCGTCGAAACCTATAACCGCCGGTCTGAAGTCGTGATCGACGCCGGGAAATAACTATGTTGTTGGGATGGGCAGCTGCCCTTCCCAATAGATTTGATTATGTGGAACGAATATCTGAACGTTACCTCCGTTGACGAAGCTCTTCACGCGCTGGCAGAGAAGGGCGAGCGCGCCCGCATTGTAGCGGGCGCTACCGATTTAATTCTGGAATTGGAGCGCGGCGTCCGCAAGGGGATCGAAACCCTGATCGATGTCACCCGCATCCCCGGCCTGGACCAGATCAGCATCGATGAAGACGAAGTGATTCACCTAGGCCCGATGGTGACGCACAACCATTGCGTAGAGTCGCGGCTGATCCGTGCCCGCGCCTATCCACTGGCGCGCGCCGCCTGGGAAGTGGGTGCGCCGCAGATCCGTAACCGCGGCACGATCGCCGGCAATCTGATCACTGCCTCGCCCGCCAATGACACGATCACTCCCCTCATGGCGCTGAATGCCTCCGTCACTCTTCAATCCAGGCGCGGCCTGCGGACCGTGCCCTTGAAGGATTTCTATAAGGGCGTCCGGAAAACCGTGATGGAAGCAGATGAAATGATGGTGGATATCTCCTTCCCCGCGATGAATCCCACAGCGCGCGGGACGTTCATCAAGCTGGCCCTGCGACGTGTCCAGGCGATCTCGATTGTCGATGTGGCGGTCATCCTGGACGTGGAGGCGGGTACCATTAAAGCCGCCTCGATCACGCTGGGAGCGGTGGCCCCTGTCATCATCCATGCCCCGGATGCAGAAAACTATCTCATTGGCAAACCACTTACAGACGAAGTCTTCGAACAGGCAGCGCGCCTGGCCATGGACTCGTCAACACCCATCGACGACATCCGTGGCTCCGCTGCTTATCGCCGCGAGATGGTGCGGGTCGGCACCCTGCGCGGGCTGAAGATGATCCGTGACGGACAGGAACAGGCAGGAATGCCGGCTGAGCCGATCCTATTATGGGGCAAGGAGCCGCTGAACGGCAGATCTCAGGCCTCCAACCAGTTCCCCTCCTCCACCATCGAGACCACGATCAACGGCAGGAAGTACGCCTTCAACAGCGGGCATGATAAGACGCTGCTGCGCTTATTGCGCGAAGAGGGCAATCTGATCGGGACCAAGGAAGGCTGTGCCGAAGGAGAATGCGGCGCCTGTACTGTATTCCTGGACGGCAAGGCGGTCATGGCCTGTCTCGTCCCCGCTCCGCGGGCACATGGAGCGGAGATCATCACGATCGAAGGTCTCGCCCACAACGGCGACCTGCACCCGGTGCAGGAAACCTTCATCGAGCACGGCGCGGTACAGTGCGGCTACTGCACGCCCGGCTTTTTGATGTCATCCGCCATGCTGCTGGAAGAGAAATCCAATCCCACCCGCAACGAAATCGAACAGGCGATCACCGGTAATCTGTGCCGCTGCACGGGCTATTACAAGATCGTCCAGGCCATCGAAGACGCCGGAAGGCGATAACCTAGAAAAGAGGCAGGCATGGGCAGACATACTTCATATCAAAGAGAAAGGGAACGGGCCCAGCGCGGGGAGATCCATCCTGTTATGCGCGGCATTGGATGCGTCCTACTGGTCCTTATACCGATCATTTCCTACGGCACTGCGGTCCTCCTGGTCAATTATGGCATTCGCAGCGGGTGGCCGATCCCGCCCGACTGGCTCGGCACTCCCGATATCCACCCCTTCCTGCGCAGATTTGCCGGCTTGACAGTGCTCCTGAATTTCCTGCAGGCCCAGACCAACCTGATGGCAAACCTGGTCTTTGCCATTGGCATGTCCATTTTGATCTTCGGTGTCCTGGCCATTGTTTATGGATTCATTTTCAGGATGTTCGGTCCACCACAATATGGACCGACAGATGTACCCCCGCCCCGTGTGAAAGTGAAACGGTACAAAAGATAATCAGCCCCGACCGGCATGTATACCGAAATTCCATTCGAGACCCATAGATAACCATTGACAATGACAACTATAGTAGGTAAATCTCTCCCTCGTGTCGACGCCCGCGGCAAAGTTACGGGCGAAACACCCTATTCAGGTGACCTGTCCCGTGAGGACATGCTTCAAATGAAGATGCTGTTCGCGGGCCGCCCTCACGCGCGCGTCCTGTGGATCAAGACCGATCGAGCCGAGGCGGCGCCCGGCGTGGTGGCGGTCTACACCGCAAAGGATGTGCCCCTCAACGAGTACGGCCTGCAATGGCAGGACCAGCCGGTCCTGTGCGGACCCATCCCCGAAGGCGGCAAGCCCGGGACAGATATTGTCCGGTTTGTGGGCGACCAGATCGCCGCGGTGGTCGCCGAAACGGAGGCTCAGGCAGCGGCAGCTGTCAGGCTGATCGAAGTAGGATATGAAGATCTGCCAGTCGTCACAGACGCGCGGGAGGCGATGAAACCCGATTCGCCGCGCGTCCATGAGCACATCGGCGACTCGAATATCTGCGTCCACTACAAGATCCGAAAAGGGAATGTAGAGGAGGGCTTCGCTCAGGCGGATGTGATCGTCGAGAGCGAATACCGCACGCCCGTCCAGGAGCATGCCTATCTCCAGCCCGAAGCCGGACTGGCCTATCTGGATGAGGAAGGCCGCATCGTAGTCAAGTGCGGCGGGCAATGGACACATGAAGACCGTCACCAGGTGGCCCACGCGCTAAACATGCCGAACGAAAACGTTCGCATCATTTATCCGGCGATCGGCGGCGCGTTCGGCGGCCGGGAGGATATGTCGGTGCAGATCGTGCTGGCGCTGGCCGTCTGGAAGCTCAACCGTCCCGTCCGCATCATCTGGTCGCGGCACGAATCGATGATCGGGCACGGCAAACGCCATGCGACCGTCATTCGCTCCAAGTGGGGCGCGACAAAGGATGGCAGGGTTGTTGCCATTGACAATGAGATCGTCGGGGATGGCGGCGCCTACATGTACACCTCCAACAAGGTGCTGGGAAATTCGGCCATCACGTCCACAGGGGCGTACTCGATTCCCAATGTCAAAACGGATGTGTACGGCGTGTATACCAATAACGTGCCGGGCGCGGCGTTTCGCGGGTTCGGTGCACCGCAGGCGCTGTTCATGGCCGAAATGCAGATGGACAAACTGGCCCACAAGCTGGGTATGGACCCGGTCGAGTTCCGGCTGAAGAACGCGCTGCGCGATGGCGATACCATGGGCGTGGGCACACCGTCGCCGAGTCCTGTCAGCGTGGTGCAGTGCATCGAAGCGGCAGCCGAACGATTCGGATGGAATGTTTCGGAACATCGATCCTCCTCCACAGGCCGCAGTCCTTCGGCAGTCGTCCGCGGCCGCGGCTTCGCTGCCGGGTTCAAAAATATTGGATTTTCGTTTGGCTACCAGGAGAACTGCTGGGCAAAGATCGAGATCCATGGCAACAGCGAGATCGACCAGGTAGTGCTCCACCACGCCGGCGCCGAGGTCGGGCAGGGCACTCATACGGTCATGCTGCAGATGGCCGCCGAGGCCGTCGGTGTCCCGTATGAAAAGGTCAGGATCATTGCCTCCGATTCGGCAACCATGGAGAATTCCGGCTCTGTCTCGGCCTCGCGCATGACATTTATGTCCGGCAACGCCATCCGTGGTGCGGCCGAAGCGGCGCTCACCAAATGGAAAGCCGAAGAGCGGCCGGCCATTGCCGAGTACAAATACCTGGCACCGCGCACCAACCAGTTCGACAAGGAAACCGGCTATTCCACCCCGAACTTTGCCTACGCCTTCGTGGCCCAGGCTGCCGAGGTGGAAGTCGATACCGAGACCGGCCATGTGCGTGTACTGCGCATCGTCTCAGCAGACGATATCGGCAAGCCGATCAACCCGGCCCTGGTAGAAGGCCAGGTAGAGGGAGCCGTGGTCCAGGCACAGGGGTATTCCCTGATGGAAGATTACAGGACCAGGGACGGCCTGGTCCTCACCGACCAGCTCAGCACCTATCTCATCCCGACGATCTGGGATATCCCCGAAAAAGTGGAAACCGTGTTCGTCGAAGTGCCCGATCCCAATGGCCCGTGGGGGGCGCGCGGCGTCGGCGAGCTGCCCTTCCTGACCGTCGCCCCGGCCATCGCTGCGGCCATCCACGATGCGACCGGCGTATGGATCGACGAATTCCCATTCACGCCCGAACGGGTGTTGAGGGCATTGGGTAAAATTCAATAAACCATTTTGTAGAGACGTTGCAATGCAACGTCTCTACAAAATGATGAATAATAATGTTCTCCTTTCGAACCGAAACGAGGGAATTGAATGACGATGTCCGCCGGCAGACAGGCGGTTCGTATGTGGAACTGCCCGCAGGTGTGACACATTATGAGCTGGGCAATCCTACCCGCGATCAAACCGTTGTTTTGGTCCATGGGTTTTCGGTTCCGTATTACATCTTCGATCCTACGTTCCAATTCCTGACCGGGCACGGATTTCGTGTTCTGCGCTACGATCTGTTCGGGCGCGGATTTTCCGACCGGCCGCAGGCAGAGTACGATATCGATCTCTTCGTCCAGCAGCTTGCCGATCTAATGGATGCACTGCGCCTCTCCCGGCCGGTCAATCTTCTCGGCCTGTCAATGGGCGGTCCCATCACCGCTGCGTTCACAGCCCGCTTTCCTGAGCGGGTCGATCGGCTGATCCTGATCGATCCGGCAGGCACCCGGCCGATCGTCCGTTCCAGGCTTTTGAAAGTGGTGGCCACGACCGGCTTGGGAGAGGCGCTTCTTTTCCTGGCCGGGGAGGGAGTTTTGGTCGGGGGTATGGCGGCCGATTTCTTCGACCAAAAACTGGTCGACCAGTTCCAGCAGCGCTACCGGATCCAAATGCAATACAAGGGCTTTCGGCGCGCATTGCTTTCCACGATCCGAAACAATATGCTGGAGTCCTTCATAGGTGTCTATCGCAGCATCGGAAGGCTGGGAACGCCGACATTACTCCTCTGGGGCGAGCACGATACCACCGTCCCGCTCCGGCATAGCGATGAACTTCGAAGGGCGGTCCCGCACACGGAATTTCATGTCATCCAGGACTGCTCGCACATCCCGCACTATGAGAAGCCCGCAAAGACGAATGCCCTCCTGCTCGAATTCCTGAGGAAATCATGGCTCAACGACTGCTGACGTACTTCTCCCATAACAAATATCGGCTAATGATGTTCCTGCTCCTGGCCGGAGCCACAATCTTTTCTGCGACCATCTGGCGGGTTCGTTCGGAGTACAGCGGGACGAGCCGCTATGCCTTCCTGATCTGGAACCTGTTCCTGGCCTGGATCCCCTTCCTTATTTCCTACTTCACATACACCCTCAGCCTGAAGCGTAATTTGATCTACCTCGTCATCCCTGTCGCTGCTTTCGTGTGGCTGATCTTTTTTCCCAACGCGCCCTACATCCTGACCGACTTCCAGCACCTTGCCTATTCTGCCCCGGACCTGCCGGTCTGGTACGATGTGATGATGCTGATCTGGTTTGCGTTCACCGGCCTGCTTCTGGGTATGGTGTCCCTGTTCCTCATGCAGGAGATTGTCCGCCGGGAGATTGGACGCTGGGCTGGGTGGGGATTTGTGGCCGCCGTCACGGCATTGAGCAGCGCTGGCATTTACGCCGGGCGTTTTTTGCGCTGGAATTCCTGGGATATCTTCAGCAACCCAATCGACATGGCGCTGTTCACGATCCAGCGCGTCCAGGATCCCAGCCTGCAATCGATCGGGTTCATCAGCCTGTTCGCAGCCTTCTTTTTGTTTTTGTATATTACACTGTATACGTTCGGTCATCTGCTCCTCGAACGCCCAACCCATGAACCGAACCGGAAACCACACATCACCCAGCCTGGGACACAACTATGAACAAACAAGACGTCGTTACCCTGTATCGATATAACCAGTGGGCCAACGCCAGGATCCTGCAAGCCACAGGGAACCTTTCCCCGGAACAATTCCTGCGCGAAGCATCTTACCCGCACGGCGGGGTGCGCGGGACCCTTGTCCATACCCTGTTTGCCGAATGGATCTGGCGCAGCCGCTGGCAGGGAAGCTCTCCCACGGTCCGTTTCAAGCCTGAAGAGTTCCCGACCTTCGACTCCCTGAAGGAGCGCTGGTCTCAGGAAGATAAAGCGCTGATGGAATTTGTGGAGGGATTGTCCGACGAACAGCTCAACCAGGTATTCCAATACAGGACAACCCGCGGCGAGCCGCGTGAGCAGATCTTGTGGCAGGCGATGGCCCATGTGGTCAATCACGGCACGCAGCACCGGGCGGAAGCCGCTGCGCTGCTCAGCGAGTATGGCTGCTCCCCCGGGGATGTGGATATGATCTACTTCCTCGGAGGCTGACCCGAGCATTCGCACACATCGAAAGAGAATCATGTCATTCACGAACACCCGCAATTTCTTTGTTCGCAACCGCTACAGCATTGCCGTTTTTGTCCTGCTCAACGCGGCCTGCCTGATCTGCATCATGCTGGTTGTGGCGCGCATCGCCTACAGCGACACAGGCCGCCATACCGGCCTGGTCTGGAACCTGTTCCTGGCCTGGATCCCGTTTATGCTGGCGTATTTTGCTCATCTGGTCTCGTGGCGGCGGGCGACACTGTATCTCATCATTCCGCTGATCGCTTTCCTGTGGCTGATCTTCTTCCCCAACGCACCCTACATGCTGACCGACCTGCAGGACCTCTCCCGGCGCACTTTCGATGCCCCGCTCTGGTACGATGTGATCATCGTGGTCTGGTGCTCCTGGACCGGGATGATGCTCGGCGTTATTTCGCTCTACCTGATGCAGGATATCATCACCCGCACATTCGGGCGTACGGCGGGCTGGGTCTTCGTTTTTGTGATCTCAGCCTTGAGCAGTTTTGGCATTTACATCGGCCGGTTCGTACGGCTCAATTCCTGGGATATTATTCAAAACCCAGGCGAGGCTGCACAGGAGATCCTCGGTATTGTCATCGACCCCAGCATGCGGCTGGCAGCCTTCACCATTCTCTACACGATCTTCTTCCTGTTCGTATTCCTGCTGTTGTATTCGTTCAGTCACATGCTGCGCGAGCAGTCGACCCTGTTGGAAGAAGGTTCCCTGAGCAGGAATGTCGAACCGTAGGCCGCTGATCCTTGTACGCGGCGGCGGCGACCTGGCATCCGGAGCGATCCTGCGGCTGTACCGCGCCGGACTGCAGGTTGTCGTCAGCGAGCTGCCCCAGCCGCTGGCAGTGCGGCGTACTGTTTCCTTCGCAGAAGCGGTATACGAAGGCCGGCATACTGTGGAA
>DATAKV010000337.1:0-4070 GCA_036261375.1 Anaerolineales bacterium | reverse complement strand
CCCGAGCGCTCCACCTGCTCCTGAAACCACTTGCGGGCGGCAATATGGGCTTCGCTGAACGTTGGGCGGTGGACGCCGCCTTTTTCCGTCGCACCGATCGCCGCCAGTTCGTTAAACGTGGCAAGCATACGGTCTGAATTGATGCGCAGGTCGTCTGTCATTGTGTACTTTCCTGGTGTAAGATGTTGGTGCTGGTTTGTGTCTATCTGCCTGGTATTGTATCCAAAAGGAACCCAAATGGATTTTAAGCTGACGATCTTCTCCGACTATATCTGACCGTGGTGCTATGTCGGCCAGGGTGTGGTCGAGAGGTTGAAGGAAGAACACAACGTGGAGGTCGAATGGCGTCCCTTTTATTTGTACTGGGATACGCCGCCTGAGGGCAAGGATCTCCCGGAATACGTCAAACGCGCCCGCGCCCACGGCTCGGAGGAGCGCCTGCAGGCCATGGCGAATTCCCATGGCATGGACTTCAAATCCACGGCGCGCATCTACAACACACGCCTTGGCCATGAGGCGACCGAGTACGCCCGCGAAAAAGGAAAAGGTAACGAGTTCCACAAAGCGCTCTTTCGCAGAGTCTACGCCGAAGGCCAGGATCCCAGCCAGTGGCCCGTCCTGCGCTCCACGGCGGAGGAAGTGGGCCTGGATGCGGATGAAATGCAGCAGCTTGTGGAGAGCGGTCACTATACGGATTATGTGGAGGAACAGGTCCGCTGGGCGCAGCAGATCGGGGTGACGGGTGTGCCTACTTATGTCATTAATGACCGCTATGCGATCGTCGGTGCACAACCCTATGAGGTCTTCCAGAGCGCGCTTGCAGAGATTGCGAAACAGACAGGCTGACGCACCCGCCTCAGCCTGTTTGCCGGGCGGGTGACAGCCAGTTACGGGTACGGGGATTCAAGAAAAGATAATACACCGCGACGGCTCCGCTGTAGATCAATACAAGTACATACACGGTTAAATTCAATCGAAGGGCAGGATCAACCGTCCCGAACAACCTAAGGAAGGGAATGATCAAAGCTAGGTCATAGGCCAGGAAGCTGAGCAGCTGTCCGGCGGCGTTCCTCCAGGAAGGCTTGAGGAGCGCGTGGAGAAAATAAAAGGCATCCCCTATAAAGATGCAGCCGAAGATCACAGATGAATCAGGGTTCAGTTCCCAGGGGAAGATGGGCTGCTGGAGGATCAGGGCGGTGCCGGCAAAGAGCAGCGAGGCCACGAAGATGCCAAAGGAAACGCGTACCGGCATCGGCGTGGGAAGAGACTCGCTGAGCGGGATCCTGCGGCTCCACAGAAAGGTAAGTCCGCTGATGAGCACGTAGCCCAGCGATACCCAGCTGAAAACAAGGAGGCCGGGACGTTCCGCTGTGAGGGGGAACAAATAAAAAACACAACCCAGGGCGATGACAAACACGTTCAACGACCCGGCTGGCAGCGCGCCTAATTCACCTGTCCAGCCGATCCACAACGCCGCGGCACTGACCGCAGCCAGGATCGACCCTATAAAAAGATAGGAGAGGCGCCCATCTGGCCAGGGCCAGATACGGGTGGCGAAATCCAGCTGAAAGAGAAAGCCAAGTGCAAATAGAAGGATGAAGAGGCCGCCGAGAAAAATAGCATACCTGATAAATCTCATGTCATATTCCTCGATGGTAATTATAAATGTGGGCTTAACCCAAAATCCTGCGGGACAAGCGAGTACATATGGGCGTCGTATACCTCCCTGCCGACCACCATCCGGTTGCGCAGGATGCCCTCATGATGTGCACCGACCTTCTCTGCCACTCGTATACTGGCTTTGTTTTCCAGGGCAATTACAATCTCCACCCGGACCAGGCCGATCTTCTCGAATGCGTAGCGGGCTGCCAGATGGGTGGCACGACCGGCGATCCCCTCCCCGTGGCGGCTCGAGCGGACCCAGTAACCCAGATTACACAGATGGTAGACAGGGTGTATGTGGCTTAAGCTGCACCCGCCCAGGATCAATCCGGTTTCCTTTTCGGTTATGGCAAACGCATACAGCGTCCCCTCACTCCAGCGTGCCCGCGTGATGCGGATGAAATCCCTGCTGTCATCCAACGAGTAACCATCATACGCAAAGCTCATCCAGGGCTTGAGCTCGGTAAGCGACTCGCGCACTGCGGCATAGACCTCCTCCGCATCATTGAGATGGAAGGGACGCATGAGAAGTGTACCGTCGGTGATCTCCTTGGAAAGCAAATTTCCTCCTGTTAACAAAAAAACGGAGTCACGATCGTGACTCCGTCATTATACTTTCAGTGCCTCTAGTTGGTGATGTATTCCCGCAGGTTGTGTTCCACGGCATAGGCGGCTGCCTCCGCCCGGTTGTTCACGCCCAGCTTCGAGAGGATGCTCGACACATAATTGCGGACCGTGCCTTCGCCCAGGAACAACTGCTTGGCGATCTCGCGGTTGGTCTTGCCCTCCGAGACGAGCAGCAGCACGTGCTTTTCCTGCTGGCTGAGGTGCTGGAATGCCGATGCTTCCTCCTCCTTGACGGCCCGGCGCACCTCCTGGAAGACACGCTGGGTGACGGCCGGATCCAGAAGCGCTTCGCCGCGCGACACCGCCTCGAGCGCCTTCACCAGGTCATCGCTGCCGATCTGCTTTAGGATGTACCCCGAAGCGCCGGCCCGGATGGCGGAGAACAGCATCTCGTCCTCGGCGTAGGAGGTCAACATGATGACCTTGATGTTCGGGTGCTTGGTAACGATCTGTTCACAGGCTTCGATCCCCGAAGTGCCGGGCAGGCGAATATCCATCACCACTACATCGGGCTTGAGCATCTCGGTTTTCTCAATGGCCTCACGCGCCGATCCGGCTTCCGCGATCACATCGAACTGAGGATGACGCTCCAGTAACGATTTCAGCCCCAGTCGTACGACCTCGTGATCATCCACCAGGATGATTCTTTGTTTGGCAGGTTGCTTTGGCATGGGATAGATTTTACCTTAATTAAGGCGTTTTTTATACGAAATGGTGGTTTATCCCCTTTTCCCTTTATAAAGAAACTTGCGAAGGTCATGACCTTCGCAAGTACGGGATGGTTATCTATCTTTTATTTGGGCTTGATGTTGATGGTCCGAGGTTTAACCTCATCGGCCTTGGGCAGAGTGATGGTCAGGATGCCGTTCTCGAACACCGCCTCCGCCTGGTCGCTCTTGACAGAGGTCGGCAGGGCTACCGAGCGCTCGAACGAGCCAAAGCGCTGCTCACGGATGTGCCAGGCCCGGTCCTTGCGCTCCTCTTCCTGATTCACCTCGCCCTTTAGGGTAAGGACATCGCCTGTGACGTTGATCTGCACTTCCTCAGCTTTGATGCCGGGGATGGAAGCCCTCACAACCACCTCATTGTCGGTCTGGTACATGTCGATGGCGGGGGAGGCCATCGACCAGCCATCCCGAACGGACAGGGGGCGGGTGAAGGCATCGTCGAAGAGACGATCCATCGCTTCACGCAGGGTCATCATCTCACGGGCGGGTTCCCAACGCATTAAGTTAGACATAGCTACCTCCTTACTTAATATGTTTGGTTTTGACAGCCTTAATATAAAAAGCCTGTGTTAAAAAAACACAAGCTTCTGATAAAAAAAACGTAAGAAATTTTCAGCGGACCCGGTTCAGGCCTTTTGCCTCTTGTAGTCCACAAAGCGGTAGCCTACCCCGCGCTCGGTCAGGATGTACTTCGGGCTGGCGGGGTCCTTTTCGAGCTTCTGGCGCAGGTAGTTGATGTACAGACGGACGTAGTGGGGCTCATCCCGGTATTCGTAGCCCCAGACCTTGACCAGCAGCTGGTCGTGGGTCACCACCCAGCCGGCGTTCTGCACCAGGTGATACAGCAGGCGGTATTCCGTGGGGCGCAGCTTGACAAGCTTGCCTTCCAGCCAGACCTCCCGGCGGTCGAAATCGATCTTGAGCCGGTCATCTACCTCGATGATGTCATGCATCGAGCCGCTGGCGCCTTCCGTGCGGCGGATGACGGCCTTTACCCGGCTGACCATTTCGCGCGGGCTAAAGGGCTTGGTAATGTAATCGTCGGCGCCAAGC
>DATAKV010000655.1:0-9424 GCA_036261375.1 Anaerolineales bacterium | reverse complement strand
CCATTAGAACATTGTATGGTGAACGGAGAGAGGCAAGGCCGTCCAGGAACTTGGTCATCAGACTGATGATCCGCTCGTGTAGCCGCTTGGGTGTCAGCCGGAAGATGAACCAGAATCCCACCCTGGCCGTGGCTTGCGGGAACATGGCAGCCAGCAGAAAAACAGCCAGTGCTCCCAGGAAGGCGCCTGTCCCCAGGACGGCCACCTGCTGGATGTTGCCGACAAAGCCGGAACTGCCGGTCAGTTTGGCGAGCTCGGGCAGGTTGACGAAGACAAATGCCAGCATCACCACGCCGTCGAAGATACGCTCCACGATGATGGTTGCCAGCGAGGCCGAAACGGACACACCTTCCTTGCGCTTGAGGATCACTGCCCGGAGCACTTCCCCAGCCCGGGCGGGATAAATATTATTGCCCATATAACCGATCGCGGTGATGGGGAACATGGCTTTGGTGGGGATCTTCTTGATCGGTCCCAGCAGATAGTGCCATCTCCAGGCTCGCACCCACACGCCTACAAAGTAAACCGCTACGCCTGGCACGAGCCAGATGTAATTCGCACGTCTAACGGCATCCCAGAAATCATTCAAGTGCAGGCCGCGTAATGCCAGCCAGATGAAAAGGATGCTGATCAGCACCCCGACCCAGAACTGCCATTTTTTCATGGGGCGGATTGTAACATGCCGGCCTGCTACCCCTACAGGCTTGAATCATATACAAGGTATGGAGAAAACCATGTCCCAACTTCCCTGGTGGCTCAACCTGGTCATGAAGATCCTATCAATTGATGTATTGATCGCCTTCCTGGTGGCGGCCTGGTCGTGGATCGCTGGTGATTTCAGCGCGGTCGCACCCAGCAACCGTTTCTTTGCAAGCGGGGTGATCATGATCCTGATCAGTCTTGCCTCTGGACTGGGGAGTTGGGCAGTCGGCGGGCCAACCTGGCAGAACGGAGCCAGAGGATGGCGGCAGATATCGTCCAGGCCTACTCTCTTACATGGGTGATGATTCCCGCCGGCCTGGTTGCCATCCTGATCGCTGTGCTGGTGGGCAGCCTGGCTTGATATAATCCCCTGTATGCAGCTCAACCAGCCTGCGCCCGATTTTGAGCTCCCCGATCTTCAAGGTACTCTCCATAGATTAAGCGAATACCGCGGCAGGATCGTCATGGTCAACTTCTGGTCGGCGGAATGCCCGCACTCGGAGCGGACAGACCGCTCGACGATGGCCTGCCTCGTACAGTGGGGGGATGGTGTAAGGTTGCTGTCGGTTGCCGCAAATCGGAGCGAATCCACGCTGATGTTGGATGAGGCCGCTCGGAAGCGTCGCCTGCCCATAGTCCTGATCGATGCGGATCAGGCCGTGGCCGATCTCTATGAAGCAGTCACTACCCCACACGCCTTCGTGGTGGACCGGGATGGATTCCTTCGCTATCGAGGCGCTGTAGACGATGTCACCTTTCGCCAGCGAAAGGCCACCCGTTTCTTCCTGGAAGAGGCCGTCGAGGCTCTGCTGGAGGAGCGCCTGCCCAAAGTGCAGGAAACACCTGCCTATGGATGTACCATCGTGCGTGAAATTTGATAGAATTCAATCGTGATAGAAACTTTTGCACGAGTCGCCTTTCTAAAAAAACTCCATATCTTCAATGGTATCAATGATGTTGAGCTGACGGCGATCGCTGAACAACTGGAAGAGCATGCCTATCCCGCTGGCAGCATGATCTTCGAACAGGGGAGCAAGGCGGAAAGTTTCTATCTGATCTACAGCGGTGCGGTCAAGATTGTCCGCAAACAGGAGGGAAAGGAAAGACATCTTGCAACGCTTGTTACAAACGATTACTTTGGCGAAATGGCGCTGATCGAGCGCCGTCGCCGCTCCGGGACGTGCACCTCGGTAGTGGATTCCCTTCTCTTTATCCTTTCACGTCAAAATTTCGAAAAATTATTGAAGCAATATGAACAGCTTCGCTTGAATTTCGATCTGGCCGTGCGCAGCCGCCGGCTGGCGCAGACACTGCAGTTTCGCTGGCTGGCACCGGAGGAGGTCATCTATTTTCTGGCACGCAAGCACCCGGTGGTGCTCTACAAAAATTTGATCCTGCCGGTTATCGGGTTGCTGATTCCCTCCTTCTTGTTTTATGCCTGGTCTGCGATCGCGCCCGTTACCGTTGTGTTATTTGCAGCGATTGCGACTCTTGTAGCCGATGTTTTGTGGGTGATCTGGCTGGCGATCGACTGGAGCAATGACTATTACATTGTGACCAACCGGCGCGTAGTCTGGCTGGAGCGTGTAATCGGGGTGTATGACAGCCGCCAGGAATCGCCACTCACTACGATCCTTGCCGTTGCCGTAGAGACCGACATTCTGGGGCGGGCGCTGGATTATGGCGATGTCATCATCCGGACATTTGTCGGCAGGATCATCTTCAACAATGTAAGCCACCCCGAACAGGCCCAGCGTATGATCGAGGAATACTGGAACCGCACCAAGGAACAGGCGATGGGGATGGAAAAGGAGGCTATGAAGGAAGCCATCCGCCGGAAGCTGGGACTTAAGGCTGCTCCTCCTCCCAAAGAGGCACCGCTAAAGAAGGCTGACTTTCCCCGGGAGCGCGGCTTGTTGAGAATCCTGCGTCTGCTGGGGGCAAGCCGTCTGCGACTCCGCTATGAGCAGGGTGACACAGTGATCTACCGGAAGCATTGGTTCGTCCTGTTCCGTCAGGCCTGGGTCCCCATCCTGGGCACACTGGCTGTAACCGTACTATTTCTGTATCGCATGTTCCAGCTGGCGTTCCTTCCAGAATTCTTTATTTCCCTGCGAGGCGGTTTTACTGTGGACGCCTGGGCGGGCGTGCTGTTCATTGCCTTCTTTCCCTTCATGGCCTGGTTGATCTACGAGGTTGCCGACTGGAGCAACGATATTTACCAGGTCACCAACGAGCAGATCATCGACCTTGATAAAAAACCCTTTGGCACCGAATCGCGGAATGCTGCCCAGCTGGAGAGTATCCTGGCGATCGAATACGAGCGGATCGGCATCCTGGGTGAGATCTTCAACTATGGGACGGTCTATATCACAGTGGGCGGCACAAAGCTGGCGTTCGAGGATGTAATTGACCCGGCCAGCGTTCAATCCGATATCAATCGCCGGCGTGAAGCCCTGGCAGCCAGAAAGCGTGAATCTCAGGCAGCGCAGGAGCGAGAGCGCATGGCGGAATGGCTGGTCGCCTATCACCAGAATGCAGAAAATTTCAGGCGCGAACAGGAACAAAAACCGAAACCGGAGTAAAATCGGGCATTCTGTGCCAGAGATTGCAAGACTCTGATGTGAATTCAAAAGATGACAAAGGTATCGCTTAAATTATGGCCCTTCGTAAGATTGTAACTCTTCCTGAGCCTGTATTGCGCCGGAAAGCGCACACGGTGACCCGATTCGATAAAAACCTCCAGACGCTAGTCGATGACATGGTGGAGACCATGCGTGAAGCTCCGGGAGTCGGGCTGGCCGCGCCGCAGATCGGACTCTCGGAACGTCTCATCGTTGTGGAATACTATGAACGGGAGGAAGATGAAGATAAGGAGGACGCTCCCAAAAAAGTGTGGGCGGTCGCCAACCCGGAAATCATCAAAGCCTCCGAAGAGATGCTGGTGGGTGTGGAGGGCTGCCTCTCCATCCCCAACCTGGTCGGTGAAGTGGAGCGCCATGCCGCCGTCCAGGTCAAGGGACTGAACCGCCACGGCAAGCCTATGAAGATCAAAGCCGAAGGCTGGCTGGCACGCATCTTCCAGCATGAGATCGACCATCTGAACGGCGTCCTGTTCACCGATCGCGCCCGGCGAGTCTGGCAGCCGCCGCAGGAAGTAGAGCCCGAACAGGAGGTTTGACCCATAAAGCTTTGCGAAGGTTGTACTGTGAAGGCCCACAATGCTTATAACAAACCTTCGCAAGACTGACGTATACCAGATGAACATCCGCCGCTTATCAGAAAACGATCTCCCTCGTCTTCGGCTATTCTGGATCGAGCATTGGGGCGGTGAAGAGATGGTCACCCGCGGTACCGTCTATCGACCCGAGCAGCTGGAAGGATTTGTCGTTGAAGATGGAGAAGAATGGATCGGCGTGCTGACCTTTTTCATCAAAGACAGCGAGTGTGAAGTCACCTCTCTGGACAGCCTGCGGGAAAGGCAGGGGATCGGTTCGGCGCTGATCGACAAGGCGATGGAAGAAGCTCGTGAGCGGGGCTGCTGCCGCCTATTCCTGATCACAACCAATGACAACCTGAATGCCCTTGGTTTTTACCAGAAGCGCGGCTTTGAGATCGTGGCCGTCTACCGCGGTGCCCTGAACGAGTCGAGAAAGATCAAACCCGGAATCCCGCTGATTGGGATGAATGACATTCCGCTGCGGGATGAGATCGAACTCGAGATTATGTTGAATGTTTAAGGTTCCAGGTTGAAAGTCAGATCTCAATGACCTTTGGCCTTCAACCTTTGACCTGCAGCTCATGTACTTAAAACACCTCTCTCTCACCAACTTTCGCAACTTCACCCGCCTGGATGTCGACCTTCCTCGGCGGGTTGTCGTGCTGGTGGGCGCTAACGCCCAGGGCAAGACCAGCATCCTGGAGGCCATTTATTTCCTTGCCGCGTTCACTTCGTTCCAGACTCATGCCGACCGGCAGATCGTCAATTTTACGGAAGCAAAAAATAACACCCTGACGGTCACCCGCCTGGTGGCGGAGTACCAGCGCGGTAACAGCCGGCACCGGCTGGAAGCGCGTCTGATCCTGGAGCCAACGGGTGTGCTGAACAGCCAGCGCCTGCGAAAGGAGATTCTGCTTGACGGCGTAAAAAGACCCGTCAGCGAGGCGATCGGTCATTTCAATGCGGTCATCTTCGTGCCGCAGATGTCGCAGATTGTCGAGGGCGCGCCAGAGGACCGGCGGCGCTATCTGAACTTGGCCCTGGCCCAGTCCACTCCGGCCTATGCGCGCGTGCTGAGCGAGTACAACCAGGCGCTTACCCAGCGCAATGCCCTGCTCAAAGCACTGGGCGAACGCGGCGGGAGCCCGGACCAGCTCGACGTCTGGGATGAGGCGCTGGCCCGTTTCGGCGCGCAAATCCTCCTGTGGCGTATCGAAGCAGTCCACCAGATCGAGCGTCTCGCTTCCCGTGTCCACAGTCAGCTGACCCATGGAACCGAGATCCTGCGCATCTCCTACGAGCCGGCCTTCGACCCGCTACCGAAGCCGAACGGCCAGCTGGGCCTAAAGATCAACACGGTGGTAGACCGCTCTGGACTGGACCTGAAAAGCATCCAGACCGGATTTCAGAACCGACTGCGCGAAATACGCAGGGACGAGGTCTATCGCGGCGTAACCACGATCGGGCCGCATCGCGATGAGCTGCGATTCCTTGCCAACGACATCGATCTGGGTCATTACGGTTCACGCGGCCAGATCCGCACCACGCTTCTGGCGCTGAAGCTTGCCGAGGTCAGCTGGATGAAAGAGCGCACCGGCGAATGGCCTGTGATCCTGCTCGATGAAGTGATGGCCGAGCTCGACCTGCAGCGCCGCGCGGACCTGTTGAAGTATATCGGCGAGTCCGAACAGGTACTGTTCACCACCACGGATCTGAATCTTTTCACGCCAGAGTTTGCAGAAAGCGCCGACGTGTGGCGTGTAGAAAGCGGCAGGGTGGAGAAGTGAAAACTTTCCACTGCTACCTGCACCTATGACCCTTTCCGATCGGTTCCTTCAATCTATCCTGGAGATGATCGATTCTGCCGATATTCTTGGCGTTGGCGTGGTGGGCAGCTACGCTCGCGGGCAGGAAGGCAAATACAGCGATGTCGACATCGATATCTTCGTCAGCCGCCAGCTTGAAAATCCCTATGACCGCTACACATTGAGGTACTGGGATCACAGACTGATCAGCTTAAAATATACGCTGCTTGAGGATGAACGCGCCGCCCTGACCGATCCCCGGCGCGCCATTTGGGCGGTTCCCGGGCTGCGTGAGATGAGGATTCTCCTGGATAAGAAAGGCTCCCTGGCTGCCTTGCAGATCGCCGCCAAGGAGTTTGACTGGTCCCCTCTCCAGCCTGCGGCAGATGAGTTCGCGGCGGAGGAGATCATGGGGAATGCCGAAGAAGTCCATAAAATCCTGAACGGCCTCGCCCGCGGACACGAGTCCACAGTGTTGTATGCCGCCTGGGGACTGGTCAAGAATATTCTGGAGGCAGTTGCGGTGCAGCGCGGCATTATGATCATGAGCGAGAACCGCTATTTCGACTTAATCCAGGATTCAATGGGCCGCGACTCAAAATGGACAAGTGCCTTCCGCACCGCCTGGGGGCTCGACTCGAGCTCGTCGCAATACCAGACGCGCGGCGCCGCCGCCCTGGCCCTATATCGCCTGAGCGCGGCAATGTTCGACTCACTCATCCCGGAAAAACATCGTGACGTCATTAATAACACCTTACGCCTGATAAAGGAAGCCGGATACTCATGAAACCACTTGCTCACCGCGCCCTCAAGATCCACGAACGGCTGATCGAATTTTATGGTGAGCCGATCTGGCGCAACCCTCTGCCTGCCATCGACGAGCTGGTCTCGACCATTCTGTCTCAGAACACGAACGACATCAACCGCGACCGCGCCTTTGAGGGTCTGCGGGCCCGATTTGGAACATGGGAGGAAGTACGGGATGCCGATACGGTAGAGGTGATCAATGCCATCCGTCCGGCAGGACTTGCCAATCAAAAGGGACCACGCATCCAGCAGGTCCTGCGCTCGATTACAGAGGAGCGCGGGGGGCTGGACCTGTCGTTTCTCGGCGATCTATCTGTGGAGGAGGCGAAAGCCTGGCTGACCCGCTTCAACGGCGTGGGGCCGAAGACGGCGGCGATCGTTCTATGTTTTTCACTCGGTAAACCGGCCTTCCCTGTGGATACACACATTTACCGGGTAACCGGCCGCATTGGCCTGCGCCCGGATCGGATGACCGTGGAACAGGCCCACCCTCACCTGGAGGCTCTCTTCCCGACCGCGACGTATTATGCCGCACACCTCAACATCATCCGCCTGGGACGCGAGATTTGCACCGCTCGCAGACCCTACTGCGAGAGATGCCCGATCGTTAAGTTGTGTGATTATGGGAGGAATAGTATGTCATTGCGAGGGCATCAGCCCGAAGCAATCTCCTGATTCGCGAGGAGATTGCTTCGTCGCTCATTGGGCTCATCACAATAACATTTTTATCGATTATCCCCATCCCCTCTGATCTTGCCTCTTTCGAGCCGGTCGTATAGCTTGGCGATATTGTGCTCGGCGATTTCGTCCAGTGACAGGTCCAGCTCGGTCGCCACCTGGGAAATATACCAGAGCACATCGCCCAGCTCTGCCTTGAGCGCCTCGCGTGTCTCGTTGCTTATCTGGCCTTCCTTATCGCGGAACACTTTCTTGATCTTGCCCGCCACTTCCCCGGCCTCATTGACGAGTCCGAGCGCCGGATAGATCACCGGATGCCCGATGGCGGGATATTTGGCTGTCTTGCGTGATTGGGTCTGATATTCGTTGAAGTTCATAATGCGCAATTTTAGCGCTTAATCTGGCGCGTGATGGTCGGATCGCTGATCTTTTTGTCCTCGGCAAGCAGGAACGCCTTGGAGAGGATGATCGCCAGGGTCTGGTCGCCTTCGAAGGGAATGAACAACCGGTCCTGGCCCTTTTCCCCGCTCCGGCGCGATGGGACAATACACAGATACTGGTCGTTCGGTTCCATGAGAATATTACCTGAGCCAAGGTGGATTTTATAGGTCCGGAGATCGCCGCGAACGACCAGATATTTGTCCGTCAGTCTGCAGCGCTCGGCAATTTTCAAGCGTGGGACCAGCGTCTCCAGCACCTGTCTGCGGGTCTTCGAGGACTCGGTCAGCTCCCCGAAGGAATAGCTGTGCCAGTAATCCTGGTAGTGGACCCCGCCTCCTCCGTCCAGCCAGTTGGGATCGTTCCCAACGCTGGCCACGCCGACGAACATATCCACGTCACGCATGATCTCAGAGAAGACCAGTGGAGGGATCTCCTCCAGCGGCAGCGGCTCGGCGTCGCCTCTCCCCAACCAGCGTCGGGCAACATATCCGCCGCCATTGGCATGGGCCTGGTTCTCCAGCGCGTCCAATCGGTAAAAGCGGACCTGGTCGGTGGTCAGATATAGATAGGTGCCGGTTTCATTCGTATCCACGCGGAACTGGTCCCCGATGCCTTCCACCCAATACTCCGCGCGCAGACCCCACTGCGGCAAAAATTTCATCGCCGGCGGGAACAAGTCATCAACCATGAGTCTCAGGACATTTTTCCAGCCGCGTGCCGCGCACAGCGAGTTGAACTGGTGCTGGCGCAGGATGTGGGCGGCATAACGGTTCGTATAGACGCGGGTGTTCCGTTCCGCGTCCGTAAGCAGGTAGACCTCCCGGTAGGCCTGTTTGAACGGCTGGCGTACTTCACGCTCTATGAGCCATTGCCGCCACTCCATGACAACGTTAGAGCCGGCATGGATCGGGTGCCATAATTCCACGCTCGTGGACTCGTCGAGCCAGTCGATGGGTTGGTTATCCCGGCCGACCAAATGCCCTTTGAACCAGATGGCAGTAGCGGCCTGATCGCCCCGGCTGAACTTCCAGATCAGACGGCGGGCGATCGTCCCCACGAGCGGATGATTCAAATAACGCGCCTGCCACGATTCAAAGCTCCACCGTTTTTGCATCAGGAATAGGTTGTCGAGGCGGTCACGCTGGGCCGGAAGCATCTTGCGGATGTCCTTGACTGCCTGGGAGATTTCCTTGAATTCCTCCGGATAGCCTTCCTTGACCGCTTTCGGCGCGGAGGCAAGCCGCTGTCCGTCTTTTCTGAGCCAGATTTGTTCCACATCGCTGCCATCCACCCGAATCTCTGAGATGAACTCGTCAAAATCGTCGCGGCGCAAACCCACCTCGTCCATCCCATAGGGTGGGACCGACATCTCCTCGATCTCGCCGGCAGTCATCCCCAGACGGCCGGCGGCTGTTTCGAGGGCGCTGGCGATCTGTTTTTGCGCGGTATTCGTTTTGATCCGGAGCTTCAGAATACTTAACTGGGCTACACCCTCGCTGCCAGGCATGTTGCCCAGTGCCCAGAAGCAGGCATTCCCCACTTTTGCGGCCCGCGGCCCGACCCCGGGAATCTTCCTGTAAGCTGAAATGGCCAGCGCCGACAACGCCCGCGCGATCCCAGGATCGTCCGTTTTACTGCACAACCAGGACAGCCCTTTCAGGATGTCAACATTGACCGCAATGAAAGTCAACCGGTTGTCATATTGACGGGCGGATGCTTCTCGCGGCTTATCCACCAGCGCAAACCAATGTGCAAGGCTCTTGAAAAAGTT
>DATAKV010000652.1:0-2041 GCA_036261375.1 Anaerolineales bacterium | reverse complement strand
GTTCGAGGCATCATCGGAGGCATCCTGCTCTTCCTGGGACGCGAGTTGAACTTCATTTTTGCAGGTGCCATGGCCGGCCTGCTTGCCTACCGCCTCACCCCGCTTTTGCCGCCCACCTGGCCCGCCTGGTCGGACGCGGCGTTCATGATCACCCTGGGCCTGATTGCCGCCATCCTGGTGCTGGTCAACGAACGCTTCGGCTACTTTCTGTCGGGTTTTCTGGCAGGCGGTTTCTTCCTGGTGGAATACTACGCCCCAAACCTGCTGACTGTGCCGTGGCTGCCATTCCTTGTCGGCGGCGTGATCGGCTCCCTGGTACTCGGCCTGCTAACAGAATGGGCCCTGATCCTGGTCTCGGCAGCGATCGGCGCATCTTACCTTTTGAACCTCTTCGTCATGGACCCCACCGCCGAGATCCTCGTCGGAGCCGGTCTCTTTATTATCGGGGCACTGACCCAGGTCATCATCATGCAGTCGCAGAAGCAGTCGGAGAGATAAGCGTATACGATACTCCCTGCGCCGAGAATGGCGCTGGGAGCAGGCAAAAAATCACAGGAGGTTGATATGTTGAATCTGATCAATCTACTGCTGGGAGCCGCCCTGCTGCTGGCAGGGAGAAAGCTGTTCTGGCTCTTTATTGGCATCGTGGGCTTCATGACCGGTGTCCAGCTCGCCGCCCGCTTCTGGCCGGGTCCTGAGTGGACGGCGATCGTCATTGGCATCATCGTCGGCCTGCTCTTTGCGCTGCTGGCCGTTTTCATCGAAGCCCTGGCGATCGGCATCGCAGGCTTTCTGGTCGGGGGATTTGTGCTCACCACCTTTACCAATAGCCTTGGCTTCACCGATGGCCTGTTATTCTGGCTCTTCTTTGCCATCGGCGGCATGGTCGGCCTGCTGCTGGTCATGTTCCTGTTCGACTGGGCACTCATCGTCCTGTCGTCGCTGGCGGGCGCCTCGCTGGTCGTGCAGGCCCTGTTCGCGGAAGGCGGACCCGGGAGCCTGGTATTCATCGGTCTCTTCCTTCTGGGGCTCATCATCCAGGGCATGGTCCTGCTGCGGGAGGAAACGCCTCCGGTGAGACGCTACCGCCGCGTCCGCCGGGTGCGCAGGGTCCACCATACTCACGATGAAACGGTCCATCACCACGAGGAATGAAGTAGATAGGCGTTGCGAAGGCTGGCTATAGGACAACCTTCGCAATAATTGTCGTGCTACAACCGACCACCCCGGAGCGACCCATGAAACAGCAGATCTACTGGCACACCACTACCCGGATGCCCGATGATTCCAACCTGGCACCGCTCCCCGAAAACGTCGATGTGGCGATCATCGGCGGCGGCTATACCGGCCTGAGCGCCGCACGGACACTGGCCAAAGCCGGTGCGACCGCAGCCGTGCTCGAAGCGAACACCATTGGCTGGGGCGCCAGCTCGCGCAACGGCGGGATGGTCCTGAC
This sequence comes from Anaerolineales bacterium, assembly GCA_036261375.1. Classification (GTDB taxonomy): domain Bacteria; phylum Chloroflexota; class Anaerolineae; order Anaerolineales; family Villigracilaceae; genus Defluviilinea. The sequence continues at coordinate 585 of DATAKV010000652.1, read as the reverse complement.
CGGCCTCAAGCTCGGCATGGGTACCGTCCAGAAGCGTTACGGGCGAGAGATCGCCAGGCGCTTGTTCCAAACGTCTTTGGATTCCATCGATACCGTCGAGCAGATCGTCGCTGAGGAGAATATCGACTGTGGCTTCGCGCGCACCGGTCATTTGCTCACTGCAAACAAACCCAGGCACTTCGCTGCGCTGGAGCGGGAAGCTGAATTCATGGAAAAGGAGTTCAGCCACACCGTGCGCCTGGTCTCGAAGGCCCGGCAGCGGGAGGAGATCGGCACGGACCTCTATCACGGCGCCCTTGTGGACGAAGCCAGCGGCGGGTTGAACCCGGCTCAATATGTAAGCGGGCTGGCCTGTTCCGCGGAGAAGGCCGGGGCGACGCTCCACGCCCGGGCGCGGGTTCAGGGGATCGAGCGCAGCGGCGGCCGTTTTCTTGTCGACACGGAGCGCGGCCGGCTCAGCGCCGGCCAGGTCCTGGTGGGCACCTCCGGCTATACGGGCAGCGTCACGAGGAAACTGCAGAAGAAAGTTATCCCGATCGGGTCGTTCATCATCGCCACCGAGCAACTGCCGGAAGCGCTGGCACA
>DATAKV010000650.1:0-2508 GCA_036261375.1 Anaerolineales bacterium | reverse complement strand
AGCAGACGGTACGCTTCGGCGGCTTGATCGATCGAAAAACGGTGGGTAATCCATTTCTCAGGTTTGATTCGCTCCAGCGCCTTCCAGGCTACGTCGAAGCGGCGTGCTTTATTCCAGCGGCCGCTGAGCTCCGGGGATACTGAGCTTACCTGTGAAGAGATCAGGCGGATTCGCGAGCGGTGGAACGTGCCGCCCAGGTTGACCTCCACCTGCTTTTCTCCATACCAGGAACCGATGACAATCCGTCCGCTGAAGGCGGTTAGAGCAATGGCGTCGTTCAAGGCCAACGGGTTGCCGCTCAGCTCAAAGGTAAGATCGGCTCCTGGCTCGAGAGTGGATAAGGCCTGTTCCCGGTAATCGGGCGCGTCCGAGTCCAACGATCTACACCGTGAAATCCGTGCCGATTGACATTCAACCTTTGACATCTGGCAGCGCATGTCAAACGGGTCCACCGTCACCAGGGCCTCCAGGGGGAATTCTTTCAACAGAGAAACAGTGAGAAGGCCGACCACACCCTGTCCGAGCACCAGCACCCGCTCACCCAGGATCGGCGCGCCGTCTTGAACCAAGTTCACTGCGGTTTCCATATTCGGCAGGAAACAGGCTGTTTGTGGAGAGATGGTGTCTGGGACCGGGAACACTGCATCGGCGGTGGCAGTGAAGTGGGTTGCATGGGGCTGGAAGGCAAAGACAAACCTGTCCCGCCATGACTCGTCCACCCCTGGTCCCGGCTCGCGGACAATGCCAACGGATGCATATCCATACGCCAGGGGATACTTGAAGCCGCCGCGCAGCGTCGAAATGGCGGGATCCGTTTCCAGGTCACGCGGGAAGCGACCCTGGTAGACCAGCATCTCGGTCCCGGCACTTATCGCCGAGCAGACCGTTTCCACCAGCATTTCATTCGCACCGGGGGCAGGTAGTGTTTCTTCCCGAATCTCCACCTGTCCCGGCGCGGTAAAGTACAAGGCTCTGCGTTTCACGCCCCCATTGTACCTTGCATCAGGACCGTGGTTTGTCGGCGATCAGGAATCCCAGCAAAAGCAGCTCGGCAGCTTTGGCATAATAACCGATCATGCTGCTTGTGCTGGCAGAAAAATTTTTCTCCCCCATGATCACCCACAGGATGATCGTCAGGGCGGTGTAGCCAACAAAAACCCACCAGACCAGGCTGCGCCTCTGCTGGAACATGGGTATCGGCAGAAGATAAGCGACTAGCAATCCCAGATATCCGAGTCCATTCAATGTGAACATGATGTCGGGAAAAAGCGTGATATGCAGGATCGCGGTTGCAAGCGTGAAGATGATGATGCCGTAATGCTTACCTGTAAGATTCATGGTTGACTCCTTTTGTGTTGAAGATCTTTCCCAAGCCGTTGTGATCAACGACTGACATCGCGGATAAACTTGCCTGCGAGTAATAACCCCACTCCGCCGTTCAGGATATCGCGAGCGCGCATGATCAGGCTCAGGCTGATGCCGATCGCAGGGGAGTAGCCCAGGGCTGTCAATGCGTAGACCTGGCTGGCCTCCAGCGCGCCGAGACCGCCCGGCAGCGGCATGAGAAAAGCAAGTAATGCGGCTGTAAGCGCGGCGAGGAGCTGTTCGAAGGACAGGCTGGCATTCAGATAGTCAGCCATTAAGAAATATTCTGCTGCCATGCCGGCCCAGGCAGCCATCGAAAAGAAAAGGGCAGTCAGCAGGGCGGTCAGTTTTCGGTGGGTAAAGGAAGCTGCCATCCGCTCAGAGACGATGATCAACCTCACCCAGCCAGGAGTGCCAATAAGGGGAGCCGCGGCGCGCAGCAGGCTCGAAATGGGATACTGCCCTCGATAAAGAAGAAGCAAATGGATCACAGGCCAGACCAGGATCGCCGCCATGGGAATCAGACTCCCGAGCGCCTGGGTACCGTCTCCCGGGACCATGCCCACCCGCACGGCTGCTGTGACCCCCAGGCCGATCAGGATAAAGTTGGCCAGGAACTCGAGTAGTTTGTCCATGATGACGGCGGAAGTGGCGCGAGCGAATGTAAGACCGTGATTATGTTTCAAATAATAGATCTGCAGCGGCTCGCCTCCGACCTGTGGACCCGGTGTAAAGTAGCTCAGCCCAAAGACTGCCAGACGATAGCGGATCAAGGGCAAAAAGGGAATGGCTGGGTTTTCCGCGCGTACGATGACCCACCAGCGGGCAGTCATTGCCAGGATGACGCCTGCGTTGATCACAAGCAGGATCCCGACCTGCCAGAACTGCAGCTGCCTGAGCGCATTCCAGATTTCAAGGAACGGTGCATTGCGCAGGGCGAAATACAGAAGAGCGATCAGGATCGAATAGAGAACCAGGAGACGGATTGCTTTTGATCTGCTCCGGGCAGTTGCTTCCTGAGGGACGGGAGAGAGTGTCGGCGAAGTCGTGTTCAAAGTATGGATTCGCCATCCCCATTATTTTTGTCATGAAACAGGCCGCGCATCCGTGACATCAACTCCAGGTGAATGGAGGTGGTATCGG
>DATAKV010000645.1:0-4770 GCA_036261375.1 Anaerolineales bacterium | reverse complement strand
TTGAGAGTTCCAGCTAGCCCAGAGGGCTTCTGCCTAGAGCATGGGCATTGATGCCCACGCGTGCAATGTTCGTATAAGGGGTTAAGTTTCTATCTCTCGTCCTCCCTTAAGGACGCTAAACCGCACTTCTAAGCCCATACGGCTTCCGCCTGGAGATTGGATAGAATGGATACGTTCTCTCCGCGGATCTCATTCACCCTTTCAATTGCCTTCCAACGGATTTCCCTATAATAGGAGTACACCCATCCAGTTTTAGACATAACTCAAGAGGAGGTATCCATGTCCACCCCCGAACCGGCTTCCGCAGAAGCGACCACTGCCCAGCGGGATGCGTTCATCGAGCGGTTCCTGCAGTCCGCGGCCGGGACGTTCAGCCTGTTCTCGATCTATATCGGCGACCGGCTGGGCCTGTACCGGGCGTTAGCAGACGGCGGTCCCGCCACGTCTGCAGAGCTGGCCGCCCGCACCGGGACGCACGAGCGCTATATCCGCGAATGGCTCGAGCAACAGACCGTGGCAGGTATTCTTGAAGTGGAGAATGAGAACCACGGCACCGGCACACGCCGTTTCCGCCTGCCTGCCGGGCACGTCGAGCCATTGATCGACTGCGGCAGCCTGAACTATATGGTCCCGCTGGCCCAGCTGCTGGTCGGCGCGGTCCGCCCGCTGCCCGCCGTGCTGGATGCCTATCGCAGCGGCGGCGGTGTTCCCTTCGAAGAATACGGCAGCGACCTGCGCGAGGGCCAGGCGGCGATCAACTATCCCGCCTTCTGGAATCAGCTGCCGGGCGAGTGGCTGCCCGCCATCCCGGATGTCCACGAGCGCCTGAGCTCCGACCCGCCTGCCCGGGTGGCCGACCTGGGCTGCGGGTATGGCTGGTCGAGCCTGGGCATGGCCAGGGGCTATCCTAAAATCCAGGTGGATGGCTTCGACCTGGATGCGCCGTCCATCGAGCGGGCACAGGAGAACGCCCGCAGGAACCGGCTCGCGGACCGGGTCCACTTCGAGGTACGGGACGCGGGCGACCCGTCGCTGGCCTGGCAGTATGACCTGGTGACAGCCTTCGAAGCCGTCCATGACATGAACAACCCGGTCGGCGCCCTGAGCACCATGCGCAGGCTGGCGAAGGAGGGCGGCACGGTCCTGATCGTGGACGAGCGCGTCGGCGATGCCTTTACCTCCACAGGCAACGATGTCGAATGGATGATGTACGGCTGGAGTATCCTGCACTGCCTGCCAGTGGGCATGACCGACGAGAACGCCGCAGGGACGGGCACGGTTATGCGCTTCGACACCCTTCGGGACTATGCCCGGGAAGCCGGGTTCAGCCAGGTGGAGATCCTGCCGATCGAGCACTTCTTCTTCCGCTTCTATCGCCTGACCCCCTGAGACGGCGCAGGCATTGCCGGTACAAAGAGAAAACTCCGAGCTCACCGTTTTCGGAGTTTTTTGATGGCTGTAACCTTGTGCCGCTAATCCCCGGACAACAAAAGAGGTGAATCCTATTATAATGTTCCAACGATTACGGGAGATACAACTGAATACATCGAGAGTGTATAACTGTCTTTTGGAAGGGATGGTGGCGCATGAAAATTAACGGTAAGCCGAAGACTCCCATCATCGCAGCGCAATCGAAAAAGAAGGACGGCGGGGAGAAAGCGCGTACATCACACACAGCAACGAAGAAGAACAACGGAGTCAAATCGGCAGTGCTGGAACGGATCAGCGATGGCGTCCTGGCACTGGACGCCGGGCTGAACTACGAATACATAAACGAGCGGGCGGGCGAATTACTCGGCTGTAACCCGGGCGATCTGATCGGCAAGAGCCTGTGGCAGGCGCATCCCGGCGTGGAACAAACTCCCTTTGCGGAGGCCTGTCGCCGCGCCCTGGAGACCCGCACCGTAGCAATGCTGGATGGCTATTTCCCTTCTTCCGACCGCTGGCTCGAAGGGCGGGTCTACCCGTCCGAGACCGGAGTCTCGGTGCTTTTCTCGGAAGGCGGGCGTCAAAAACTGGAGGAAAACCGGCGCCGGGAAGAGCGCTACCGCATCCTGTTCGATACCATGCAGGAAGGTTTCCTGCTGGCCGAGCTGGTCCAGGGCGAAAACGGAGCGGTAGATGCCCGACTGCTGGAGGTCAATGCCTCCATGTCCCGCTTCCTCAACAAAGCCCGCGACGAGCTGGTCGGAAAAACGGTCCGCGAGGTGTTCCAGCTTGACGAAGAGGATCTCGGAGTTCTCGAACGCGCCTGCCGGGTGGCCCGGGGCGAGCTGGAGCCCTTCTTCCTGGAGAGATACGAGACCGCAGCTGACTGCTGGCTGCGCGCCCACATCTTTTCTCCCAGAGCCGGCCAGTTCGCCAGCCTGGTGACAGATATCACCGATCAAAAACAGGCGGAGCTTCGGCTGCAGGATGTATCCAAATTCCCCGGCGAGAACCCCAGCCCGGTCTTACGCTTCACCCCGGCTGGCGAGATACTGTATGCCAACCAGGCCTCCCGCTCCCTCCTGAGCGCCTGGGAAAGCCGCGAGCCTCATACCACGCCTCTGGAACAGATCCGCGACCTGCTCTCCTCTGTGATGGAAAGCGGCTCAAACCGCGAGATCGAAGTTGCCAACGAACGTACCTTTTATATGGGACAGCTGGTCCCGGTGCGGGAGGAGGGCTACATCAACCTCTACCTGCGTGACATCACCGAGCGTAAGCGGGCAGAGGAGACACTGCGCGCCCACATCCACCAGACGAACGCCGGCATCACCCGCACCGACCTCGAAGGCCGCCTGACCTTTGTCAACCAGGCCTTCTGCGACATGCTGGGCTATTCCGAATCGGATCTGGTGGGCAGGACCATCTGGGAGATCAGCCACCCGGACGATATCGCCCGCAACCGGACAATGTTTGAGGGCCTGGTGCGCGAAGGAGAGTCCTACCAGCTCGAAAAGCGCGTCCTGCGCCGGAATGGCTCATTCCTGTGGATCAATGTCGGCTCATCGCCGCTGCGGGATGCCAGCGGCCGGATCCAGGCAGCCACATCGATCATTGTCGATATCACCCGCCGCAAACGGGCGGAGGAGTCCCTGCTCGTAAGCGCACGGCGTACGCTCTACCTGTCGTCGCTGGGCGATGCAGTGCACTCCCTGTCCGACCCGTCGAAGATCCAGATCGAGGCGGCCCGCCTGCTCGGTGCCAGTCTCAGAGCCAGCCGGGTGGCCTACGTGGAGATCGAGCCGGATGGCAGTGCCTTTGTCCGTGACAACTATGTGGACAATATCCCCGGCATCATCGGTCAGTTCCCGATCGAGGCCTGCATCCCTGCGGAGCAGATGTCCAGGTTCCTGGCGGGCCGCACGGTAAGCGCCTCCGACATTCGGAACGACACCCGCTTCGACGAAGCACAAATGTCCACTCACGAGGCGCTGGCTGTCCGCGCCCAGGTAGTGGTCCCCTTCCTGCGCAATGGCGAGCTGATCGGCGCGCTGTGTGTCCAGCAGGATGAGCCGCGCATCTGGCGCAATGAGGAGATCTCGCTGGTGGAGGAGACCGCCGAGCGGCTGCAGGCCGAGATCGAGCGCGCCCACGCCGAACGCAGGCTGCGTGAATCGGAACGCCGCTTCCAGCAGGCCGCCAGTGCCGCCGGAGCGCTGGTCTATGAAGTGGATGTGCTCTCCGGTGCCGTGGCGATCGTCCAGGGCATGCAGAGCCTGACAGGCTATGATCCGCAGGAGACGCCGATGTCCAGCACGTGGTGGAATTCGCGGATCCATCCTGACGACCTGCCCGTTTATCTGGCCCGGCTGGAGAAGCTGCTGGCCACCGGCGGCACAGATGTCTGCGAATACCAGATCCGGCACCAGAATGGCCGCTGGATCACTATTCAGGATAATCGGATGGTGGTGCAGGGGGAGGCAGACGACAGCCAGCGCCTGATCGGGACGGTGATTGATATCACCGAGCGCAAACAGATGGAGAATGCTGTCCGCGAATCCGAGGAGCGCTTCCGGGCGCTTGTCAGCCAGACGACCGCCGGCATTGCCGAAAGCAGCCTGGAAGGCCGGTTCACATTCGTCAACCCCCGATTCTGCGAGATGCTCGGGTATTCGGAGCAGGAGCTGCTCGGGAAAACGATCTTCGAGCTCACGTATCGCGATGACAGGGACGAGAACAAGCGCTTGTTCGAGCGCCTGGTCCAGGAAGGCGAACCCTACCAATTCGAAAAACGCTTTGTCCGCAGGGATGGCTCACTGCTGTGGGTCAGCGTAAGTGTAACCACCATTTATGACCTGCAGGGCCAGCCCCGGGGTGGTGTGGGCGTGATCATCGATATCGACCAGCGTAAACAGGCAGAGGAGTCCCTGCGCAGCAGTGAGGAGCGCATGCGCCTGGCGATCGAGGCCAACCGGATGGTGGCCTGGGAGTGGAACCCGGCTCTCGACCGCGTCACCACGATTGGAAATCTACCTGAAGTGTACGGTCTCAGCGAAGTAAACAAGGAGGCCGAGGGCTTTGCTCTGATCTTGCCCGACGATCTGCCGGCACACCGTGAAAAAGTGGAGCGCGTGATGCGCCAGGGCGGGGAGTACATTTCGGAATTCCGCATCACCCGCCCTGTGGACGGCCGCACGGTCTGGATGGAGGAACGCGCTGCCGCCCTGACCAATGCCGAAGGACGGATCAGTCGCCTGGCAGGTGTGGTCACGGATGTCACCGAGCGTAAGCGTGCCGAACAGGAGCTGGCCGAGTTTGCCCGCCAGCAGGAAGCACTTTACC
>DATAKV010000634.1:0-1827 GCA_036261375.1 Anaerolineales bacterium | reverse complement strand
GACCGCGCAATCACATTGAGAACATCAAGGCATTAGAGTTCTGATCAGTGTCGGAATGGTGGGCGGGCGGTTCGGTGGAGGCTGGGTGGGAGCGGCAGTGGGAGGGGGTTGAGTTGGCGCCGAGGTTGGTGAAGCTTGTATCAGTGCGGGCTGGGTAGGATCATCGTGCCGGGGACGTCGTGTGGCCGTCGCCGGGATGGACGTGGATGAGGCGGTCAGGGTCGGCGATGCAGATGGAGAAACAGTGGGCGAGTCGGTCCGCGTGGGCACGGATGTAGCCGTCGGTGTGGAAGTAAGGAGGCTGGTTGACGTGGGGGAAGGAACGGTCGTTTCGGTTTGTGCGGCAGTGACCGTTGGCGTCGTGGATGCCTCTCCGGTCGTCGCGAGAACAACGTTTGGCTCAGGCAGATTCTGATACCTCAAATCCCATAGATATGCAGGCAGACCAAAGGTCACCAGGCAGATGCTAAGAAGAACGCTGACCAGCAAAAACTCTGCTTTCTTTTGTCTCTCTTTGGTACGGTTACCCATAAAAACCTCGCTTGGCTGCTTGCTCCTCGAAGTGACTTTCCACGATGAGGCTCCCGGCCGCTGCTGCGATGGTAATTACAGGACACAGGAACGCCCGGAAGGTTACGGCCCGCGCAGCCCGGGAAATGGACAAAGAAAAGCACTCTCCCGGGTCAGGAGAGTGCTTGATCGTAGTGGACGGAGCGAACGGGCTAGCTCCCGCTGATGATATTCTTCAGGATATCGCCGCCGATGCCGGCCACGCCTTTCTGCTCGCCGCCCGGCTGGCTGAAGTTCATGCCGCGCTTGATGCGGTCCACCAGGCGCGAGAAGGGCAGGCTCTGCAGGTAGACCTTGCCCGGACCGGTCATCTTGGCCAGGAACAAGCCCTCGCCGCCGAACAGCGCATTCTTGAACCCGCCCACGAACTGGATGTCATAATCGACCGTGGTCGCAAAAGCCACGATGCAGCCCGTGTCCACCCGCAGGGTCTCGCCGGCCGCCAGGTCCTTCTCGATGATCGTCCCACCGGCGTGGACGAAGACCATCCCATTGCCCGAGAGACGCTGCAGGATGAACCCTTCGCCGCCGAAGAAGCCGGCCCCCAGGCGCTTGGTGAAGGCGATGTCGATCTCGGTGCCGCGCGCTGCGCACAGGAACGAATCCTTCTGGCACAGCACCTGCCCGTTGAACTGGTCGAGGTCGAAGGCCACGATTTTGCCGGGGTACGGCGCGGCGAAAGCGACGTGCCGCTTGCGAGAATCGCTGTTCAGGAACGTGGTGATGAAGAAACTCTCGCCTGTCACCATCCGTTTGAAGCCGGAGAACAGCCCGCCGTCCGCGCCGGTCTGCATCTGGATGCCGTCCTCCATGTAGGTCATGGTCCCGGCTTCGGCCCGCACGCCTTCGTTCGGGTCGAGTTCGATCTCCACAAGCTGCAGGTCATCCCCAAAGATTTGATAGTCGATTACATCTGCCATAGTGATACTCCTTTGTTATGGAATACGGACATTGTTGTGATAGGTTGCAAATTCGCAACGATTAATAATTCTACCCCTCTTGCTTCCGGGAAGGTTGAATAGGTCAAATCGATTCCCTCAGCGCCGCAACCAGCCTGTCCATGTCCCGGTGAAAATCGGGGTCGGGGCGGATAGGGATGCCGTTGCGATAGACAAGCGATTGCAGCCCGGGCGGCAGGTCCTCATCAGCGGGCATTTGTGCCCCCCGCACCAGCAGCGGGATGACCGGGATATCGCGCCGCAAAGCCGACTCGATCTCGATCCGCACGAAGTCCTCCGGATCATCGAGCCGTTTCTT
>DATAKV010000616.1:0-2862 GCA_036261375.1 Anaerolineales bacterium | reverse complement strand
CAGAAATAATAATGGCGGTTTGTGGATCAGCGCACGGGCTAGCGCAAGGCGCTGCTTCATACCCTTGCTGAACGTTTCCACCTTATCTGCTGCGCGGGAAGAAAGCTCGAAAAACGCCAGCATCTCGTCCACACGGCTTGACAGATCGGAACCGGGAATTTCATGGAGTGTTGCAAAAAATTCAAGGTTGTCGCGCGCCGACAGCCGTTCGTAGAGAGACGGCGTCTCCGTCAATACACCGGTCTTTCGGCGGACCTGCTCGCCCTGGATGGCGGGGTCCAGATCGAAGACTCGCGCTGACCCGGCGGACGGCGACAGGATGCCGTTCAGGAGACGGACCGTCGTTGTTTTTCCGGCACCGTTGGGGCCCAGCAGTCCAAACACCTCACCGGCCTGGACCGTGAACGACAGGCCATCCACAGCTTTCTGGCTGCCGAAGGTTCTCTGGAGTTGATCCACTTCAATAACAGGCTTCATGTTCTATCCGTTTCACGTGAACCATAGGAACAGGGGACGCCTGCTCCCATGTCTTTTCAGGCTTTTACTTCCCGTTGATAGATCACGTAGGAATATACCAGGGTGATCAAGGTCGATCCCATAACCGGGATGAAGAACAGCCAAAAGGCCATCGTCCCGCCAAAGAATGAGCCCAGGATGGCAAAAACACCCGAGATCATGAACAGGATGGATCCCAATCGGTGAGTCTCATCCCAGACCCGATCGCTCGAAAGCGTCCAGGGCGTACGGATGCCGATGAAGAAGTTGCGCTTCGCCTGCCGGAACAGGTAGCCAATGAAGAAAAAGAGCACACCCATGGCCGGCAGCATGGCCTGGCTCATGCCAAAATCGGTGTAGCCCATGTTCCAGCGCAGGGACAGGATATAGATATAGAGCATGAAGGCCACGATCAGCGTGATGAACAGGTTGAACGCCTCCCGGAACTGGGCAATGTTGGCCTTGAGCGGGTCGATATTGGGGATGAGCAGGAACAGGACCAGCATGCCCAGTGTCATCAGCGGCAGCATAAACACACCCCAGAATTTGGGTGTATAGCCGTCCACCTGGTCATTGACGTTCCAATGGGAGGCCATCGGGTCCGGCAGCCGGTTCCAGAGCAGGACGCCCGCCAGCGTTGCGCCGACGATCATGAGTAAGACAACAATCATTGTGGTTCGAGTTTTCATTCTTTCTCCTTATTCATTCTGCTTCGGCAGATTGTTCTGGGCAAGCGACACAACGCCGCTGATCCCGCCGAGATTCATCGTATCCACCGCCGAGCTGGGAACGATGACCAGCGCACCTTTTTCCTTCAAACCTTCGAAGAGCATGTTCATGGCCCGCAGGTGCAGGGCCGTGGGGTTATTGATGTAAGCCTGGGAGGCTTCCGAGAAGGAAGCTGCGATCTGCTTCTCGGATTCGCCGAGGATGACGCGCGCCTGACGCTCACGCTCGGCCTGGGCCTGGCGAGACATGGCGTCCTCCAGGTCCTGCGGGATGACGATGTCTCGGATCTCCACGGACTGTACCGCCACACCCCAGGGCGTGGTGCGCTCGTCGATGATCTGCTGCAGCTCCTTGTCCAGCTCGCTGCGGCCGACCAGGATGTTGGCCAGCATCATACGCCCGATGATGTCCCGCAGGGCTGTCTGGGCCGCCCAGTCCACGGCAGCGTGGTAGTTCTCAACTTCCAAAGCGGCTTTTTCCGCGTCCCAGACAACCCAGAACAGGACCGCATCCACATCCACCGGGACTGTATCCTTTGTCAGCGTTTTTTGGGCGGCGAACGGGCTGACCATGACGCGGTGGTCGATCCACGAGGGGATCGTGTCGATGATCGGGATGATCCAGAACAACCCCGGACCGCGCAGGCCATGGAATTTTCCCAGCCGCAAAACGACGGCTTTTTCCCACTGCGAGGCCACTTTCAGCGCGTAAAGAACATAGGTGCCCATAAGAACCCAGAAAACCACCCAGGCTCCCAGCAGCCCATCACTGAAACGGTTGTCACCGAGGACAGCGCCGAGGAAAGCGATTACCAGGCACAGGCCGAATAGACTGCCGGCTATGCCAGAGATATGCAGGGTATCCTTGCTTTGCTTCTTTTGAGCGACGCTCTTGAAAAATTTTGAGTCCATTTTGCTTCTCCTTTATGGTTCGCTTTCTGTTTCTTCCGTGGCAGTCCAGGCGTTGAGCTGATCCCGGACCATCCTGCTGATCTCTGTTTTTGAAAATTCCAGCCGCATCGCTTCACTGATGAACCGCTGGGCCAGGACCTCCAGCGCTTCTTTGCGCAGCTTCTCGGTTACGTCTGGCGGCGGAACCTCTGTAATGTAGGTGCCGCGACCTTGCTGGGTGGAGATGATCCTGGCTTCATCGAGGATACGATACGCCCGCGCTACCGTATTGAAGTTGACCCTTAACTCTTCGGCGAGAGCTCGCACTGTTGGCAGCTGGTCTCCCGGCTTGAGCACTCCGCCGACCACCTGGGTCTGCACCTGGTTGACGATCTGGGTATAGATGGGCAGGCCGGACCGGAAGTCAATCTGGAGGTAGAGTTTCTTATTAGTCATATATTGTATCTTTGTATCATTGTAACAATTGTATCAATGTCATAATTGTATCCACCCTTTGTGTTTTGTCAAGGCCATCATTAAAGCAAACCATCCACGATGTACTGTTTATTCCATCATGGTTATCCAACTACACTGGCATCGTATAGGCTTATTGCTTCTCTGCGGTCAACCGCCTGATGGGCTTTCCCAGCCTCTTCATCCCTTCCTCGATCTGGCCGGGTTCCTGGGCAACGAAATTCAGACGCAGCCAGCTGCTGTCACGGGCAGCATCCGGAAAAAACGGCCTCCC
>DATAKV010000608.1:0-2605 GCA_036261375.1 Anaerolineales bacterium | reverse complement strand
GGTGGCCGCCAGGTATCGGCGGATGCGGTTCTGAACCCTGGAGGCGATCCGGATCGGCGTCTCGCGGCTGGCAACATCCTCGACGAGGATCATGAAAACGTCGCCTCCGAACCGGGCGATGGTATCGGTGGGACGCAGGATCGTCTTGAGCAGCGCCGCCGATTCCTGCAGGACACGCTTGTTGTATTCGCTTCCGAACAGGTACGTGATCTTGTTCGATTCGCCCAGGTCCAGATACAGGACTGCGAACTGGGTCTGGTGGAGCTGTTTGGCGCGTTCCAGGGCGTAGGCCAGCCGTGCCATGAAAAAGGAGCGGTTGTACACCCCCGTCAGCACGTCCCAGGGCAGGCTTTCCATAGTCTTCTCGGTCGGGCAGATGCGCTGGATGAGGTTGCTCATCTGCTCCACGTTGACCGGTTTGATCAGGGTCAGTTCCGGTTGCACGGGCAGAGACTCGACCAGGTGCGAGTGAGCTGTAATCACGACCACCGGTACACTCTTCAAACGGTCGTCGGCGTGCATATACGCCAGGATCTCGCTGCCCGAGACGCCCGGCAGACTGAGGTCCAGAAGGACGATATCGGGTCGGCTTTGGGACAGGTGTTCCACCGCCGTCTTCCCGTGCAGGACAATTTCCGTGCGGTAGCCCGCCAGGTCCATCACATGGCGGAATAAGGCCACGATATCGCGGTCATCTTCGACAATCAGGGCAAAAGGTTTTTCCACGGGTTCTCTCTCATAGCCAAGACGCAAAAAACCGAACCGGGTTACAGGTCTTTGGGTCCGGTTCCCATTACAACACATCCGAAGCAAACGTTTCCTGCAGCTTCGGATGTGTTGCTTTCGGGTAAAATCACAAAAATCGAGCCCCTATTTCAGCGTTTTGGAGACGGCATGCCCTACGAGAAGAATTTCTATAAGGACATCATCGACAACCTGTACGACGGCGTTTATTTCGTGGACCGGGACCGCACGATCACCTACTGGAACAAAGGCGCAGAGCGCATCACCGGCTACTCCGCTGACCAGACCCTGGGCCGCCGCTGCCGCGACAACCTTCTCAACCATGTGACCGCCAACGGCGTCCAGCTCTGTACGAACAACTGTCCTCTGGCGGCGGTTATGGAGGATGGGAATGAACGCGAAGCAGAGGTCTATCTGCACCACGCCGACGGGCACCGGGTACCGGTGATCGTCCGGGGGTCGGCCCTGCGCGACGAGGAGGGAAATATCATCGGCGCTATCGAGACCTTCAGCAATAACGCCAGCCTGATCCATACCCGCCGCAAACTGCGGGATTTGTGCCAGGCCGCTCTTACCGATCCTCTGACCGGGGTAGGCAACCGTCGACACATCGAGGGGCGCCTGAGCGCTGCGCTGGCTGAATTTCACAACAATACTACGTCCGCCGGACTGCTCGTCATGGACGTGGACCAGTTCAAGAAATTCAACGACACCCACGGGCATAACCTGGGAGATGAGATTTTGCGGATGATCGCACATACGATCCGCTACGCTTTACGCGCCACCGACAGTTTCGGCCGCTGGGGCGGCGAAGAATTCATCGCCATCCTGCAGGACGTGGGTGACGAAAATTCCCTGTATGCCGCTGCTGAAAAAATAAGGACCCTGGTCCAGCATTCGCGACTGGATGTGGGTGGCAAGGGCCTGACCGTAACGCTTTCCATTGGCGGGACGCTGATGCTCTCCGAGGATACGCCCGGCTCCTTTATCAACCGCGCTGACCAGCTGATGTATCTGAGCAAACAATCGGGGCGAAACCGCACCACCATCGGCTGAGGGCCTCCCTCCATACAGCGGGTACAATCTAGCTCGATGAATATCGATCAGCTCAAAGCGAATCCCCGGCAGTACGCCCGGCTGACCTATAGACTGCGGAATGCTAATGTCTACGTCTCCCCCGAGGGATTTCATTTCACAGACTACCTTGATCCGGTCCAGGAGATCCCGACTGGGATCGATGCTTCGCAGCTAACCTCGGACGAGTCCGCGTATATCGAAACCCAGCTGCAGGCAAACCTGGAAAAGTTCAGGAACCAGGCGGGCACCCTGGCAGAACAAATCCCGCTTTCAGGCGCCAGAATCCTGGATATCGGCTGCGGCGGGGGGCTATTTCTCTCCCTGCTCAAACAACAGGGCGCCCAGGTCAGCGGCATTGAGCTCAGCGACAGCCGCGCCCAGTACGCACAAATGAAGCACGATCTCCAGATTTACAAACACCCCATCGAGAGCGACTTTTGGCAAAAGGAGTATGCCGGTCACTTCGATGCCGTCACCCTCTGGGATGTGATCGAGCACGTCAACTATCCGTTTCAGACCCTGCAGTGTGCGGTGAATGTTCTCAGGCCGGGCGGCTGGCTTCTGATCGACACGCCGTGCCGTGACAGCTTCTACCATCGCTTTGGCGAGCTGACCTATCGCCTGACACGCGGCCGGTATCCCACCTTTCTGAATGCCATGTATTCCTCACACTTGTTCGGCCACAAGCAGATCTTTTCCACACGAGAAATGAAGGAGCTTTTCGAATCTGCCGGGCTGGAGGTTATAGATCTGCGCAAATTTCACGAGCTATCCTTTCCTTACG
>DATAKV010000332.1:0-2890 GCA_036261375.1 Anaerolineales bacterium | reverse complement strand
CAGCCGATGGAGATGCAGACCTCGACCGGCGGCGTGCAGACCTACGTCCGCCACGGAAAATTCCGCTTCCCGGTGGATGGGCAGGAGGCTGAGCTGACGATCTTCCGCAACGAGCACGGCTACTTCCTGCCGTTTGTGGATTCGCTCTCTGGCAAGGAGACGTATCCCGCCGGGCGCTACCTCGAGCCGGAAGCCCTGCCGGGCGGCCGCTTCTTTGTGGATTTCAACCTGGCCTACAATCCCTACTGCGCCTACAACGAGATGTGGTCCTGCCCGATCACGCCGCCGGAGAACCGGCTGAAGGTCCCGGTGCGGGCCGGGGAGAAGCTGTTCCCTGAGTAAAAATAATCGCCCTGTGATGTCACAGGGCGATTATTGATTCAAAAAATATTATTCCGTCATTGCGAGCCCGAGCGCTAGCGAGTGGCGAAGCAATCTCATATAAAATTACCCATGAATATCGAGCAAGAGATTGCTTCGTCGGGCTAAAGCCCTCCTCGCAATGACGAGATAGTGCTTTTAAGACAAGTCCTAATTCTTGGAGCTCTTGCTCAGGATATCGAGCAGGGCTTCGTATTCCTCGCAGCAGCCGGGACACAGGTCGAGGTGCTCGCGGACGAAGGGCATGATCTGGGCCGCATCGTTACTGTCCACTTCGCGCTCGACGTACTCGTCCAGCCGGGCGTACAGGTCGTCGCAGGTGAGCTCTGTGGGCAGCTCGTCCAGGACGCTCAGGATCTTGAGGACGGCTTCGTTGGGAAGTTCCTTCTGCAGGCCGAGGCTGTGGCGGATGCGCTTGATGATATCCGGTATGTTCATAGTCAGCGTTTTTGATGATTAATAATCTGTTAATCTTACTTCTGCTCGAAAAGTGTCAGGACTTCGTTGGGCGTGATGTCTTCCATCGACAGCCGGCGCTTGAGGCGCAGGCGGGCATCGTGGAGCAGCTTGTAGAGGGCGTTGCGGTTGGTCTTGAGCTTGCGGGCGGCGTCCTCCATGGGCATATCCTGGACGCCGAGCAGGATCAGCGCCTGGCGCTGGCGCTCGGTCAGCTCCTCGTCGATGATGCGCCGGACGCGCACCAGCATATCGGAGCGCTCGGCCGAGACCTCGGGTCCGGCCTGGGGGTCGGCCAGCAGGCCTGGGGGCGGCGGAATGTCTTCGTTCTCGGTCAGCTCGTCGAGGGAGGCGTCCCTCCAGCGCTTGCGGCGCAGCTCGGTCAGGGCGATGCGCACGGCGATCTTGTGGACCCAGGTGGTGAACTGGCTGCGGCCTTCGAAGCTGTCGAGCTGGTCGAGGACGCGCAGCAGGGTCTCCTGGGTCACCTCGTCGACCAGGGCGCCGAACTGCGGCTGGTCGGGGGAGAGCCAGCGCGAGAGGGCGTAGGGCAGTCCCTTCTGGATGATGGCGCGCAAATCCTCGAGCGCGGCTTCGCGCTCGGTTCCGTTGTTTCTCAGGTCTGAAAGCCAGGCTTCGTTGGTTCGTGAGGGCATGGTGGGGGAATTATAAAGCAGAAGCTTAAAAGTTTTAGAACTCCGGGCGTTCCATGCAGGGCTTCAATGTCATCCTCCCGAAGGACGCCGGGATGCTGTGAGGGAGCGCTCCCACGCGACTGACACCCGCCCCGACGGGGGGTGCCGGGGAGGATCTCGTTTGGCGTGGAGGAGATCCTTCGCTGTCGCTCAGGATGACAATGGTTCCAGTTAGAGGGATTTGGCTTCTCGGGGCTAAAGCCCCTGCTCAGTACCTGGAAGTCCTTCGGACTAGGCGCTCACTCGAAGGCCACACGCCGCCGGCAGGGAAACTCTGCCTCTTCGCCCGAGTCCTGGATCGTGCCTGAGGCTGGGGCCGGGAATGGAGGGGTCTTTCGTTCCTGATGGCGGCGAAGATCAGATGGATAAGCCGGGCTGGTCTGGCTTCCGGCAGCCGGCGGCACGACGAGACCCTTGCCAGGGACGAAGAACTCCTTCAGGCGGTTATTGCCCTGCCGGTAGTCATGGACGGCCATGTTGTAGGGGCGGTTGTTATTCCAGACCCGGCGGGCCATCGCCAGGTAGTATTCGCGCATCTCCGGGATGTCGACGGCCGTCTTGGCATAGTGCCAGGCTTCCTTCATGTCCATTCGGTGGTCGTCCTGGGCTTCGCTCCACACCACGCCGGACATATCCGGACTTTTCGAGATCGTCACCTCCCCGTCGGGGGTGCCGCGGAAGACGGCCTTGTCGATCTTGCCCCGGATCGCTTTCAAAACAGGGTTGAGTTCTACCTTTGCCATGTGCGTTGTTCTCCTTGATGTTCGTAAATGGCAGCGGGTACCCGGGCTGGCCTGTTCTCCTGGACGGTCGCGATACAGTTGCTGTACTCTACCTTGCCGGACCCTGTACTAACCCTGTACTGGTCCTGTACTGTTCCTGTACTGGATTGGTCTTCTGATCCTTTTTTGTATGTCGACTCGTGGACATGCCCTGCAAAGCCCCCAAACGGAAAACGGTCCTGCGCTGGTAATGTACTGCGGGCAAATTGTAGCGCGGAGAACGGGTGCAATGGATTACAGATGGCTTACAGATAATGCCTCCAAAACGGATGACATATGTCAGCATTCCTTGTGACTTTCGACTGATAACATTTCGGCAATACTCCGTCATGATACATAGATGGCGGGACTAGTGAAGATTGACCTTTCCTGCCTTTCGCAAAATCTGCCGGAGAGCAGTACCGAACCAAAATTCTGTTCCGGATGGACAGGCTGCATGTTACGAATGTGCAATGATTGGTACTTGAATCCGCTGCCTGGTCTCTGTATAATGATTTTGCACAATTGAATAGTGGGCGATGCTGGACTTCCTCAGTGCAACCCTGTCTCGATAGAGCACAAAATTTATTCCTTTGT
>DATAKV010000596.1:0-18443 GCA_036261375.1 Anaerolineales bacterium | reverse complement strand
GGGTATCGTGATGGAAGTGCCACTCCCCCTCACCCTGGTCCACATAGGAGCGCATGCCGATCACCTGGTAGAAGGTGATGCCGGGCCGCATGTAGATAAGGCCACCGCCGGGGGTTGTAATCAACAGAGGCTGATTGCCGTTCGTCCGGTGCCAGCGCGCCTGGATGGCCACTCCATCGCGGAAGACATAGGCTTCTCCGGAGCCGGTGAGATCGATGTGATAGACCTCATCCTCCTGATCAAAGGTGTTGGCAAAATTATGATGGGCCAGAAGCACAATCACATTCGAAGCATGGACTGTTTCCCCGGTGACCTGATCGGTCAGCGGCTCATAGGTTTCAGGCTTGTTGTTCCGATAGTCATCCGTCTCCTGATAGCGGATATACTGCCTGGTTTCAGGATCATACTGCCAGTAGTTATATGAATCGTAGGAATAGTAAGTGGCAATTTTCGTACCCTGCAGGTCAGAGAGCGGGGTCAGGTCGTTGAAGAACCCGCTGCGGATCTGGGGACGGTTGTCATCCAGGCTGTTCATGGCTACACAGTTTTCCCACTCTGGAGAGTAGAAATAGGAATTGTTATAGTCTTCGATATCCCGTTCGGTCCTGAACCTGAACGGCGGGCAGGAACCGCTGGAGGGCACAACTACATAGTCGGCAAAATCGCTTTCCTTGAAGTCGTCGAGCACGCGCGGATCGGCAAATTTGAAGACCAGGAATGCCTGGTACATGCGCTGGATGTTTTCGTCGAAATAACGCCCCGACCGGACAGGTCCCACCCATTCGGAATTGTTTCCATAGAAGACCGCAATAAAACGCGTCAACCCGCCTTCGATGTAATACTCAAAGACATTGTCCGCCAGCGTCAAACCGGATTGCGGGCGGACATAGCGCGGATAGTTCGCCACCTTGATCGCCAGCGGACGACGCGCAAGCAGGGCAGGGTCGGCGGGAGGCAGGCCGGTCAACGGGTTCAGGGTGGTGGGAAGTGTGAAGGGCGGGACGGTCACTTCCGCAGGGAGAGACTCGGGCAGGATCACGAATTCGGTTGATGTGGGTGGCGGAGAAGTGAGCGTGACCAGCGGAAGCTCCAGTGGTGTAGGCGCAGACCCGTCGTAGGGGGAGACGGCGGCGTTGCCGTTCTGGGGCTGGAAAGGGGTTGGAGAAGGGTTGCCTGCAGCGAGGGAAATATCGTTTGTGCGGGCAGTACAGGCAGGCAGAAAAAGCATCAGGATGACGAGCAGGCGACGCAAATGCATGAAGATGATTGTACAACAAACAAATGGACCTGCAAACCCCGGCTGCTTCTATGAAAAGTGCAAAAGAGGCAGCCGGGGTAAACCTGATAAAATCATCGGTGCATGTCCATCCTGATCACATTCCTGATCCTGGTCCTGACAGCGCTGACGCTTCTGATCCTGCGGATCACCATCCCGGGTTTTCGTTACAACTGGGTCCTGGCGGTCGGCGGCACGCTCATTGCCTGGATCAGCGCCTTTCTATGGCAGCTGCAAATGCCGGTTCGCCTGCAGCTGACAATCTGGCAGCCAGCCATCCTTTTTTCCCAATCACCTGCTTTTCTCGCAGACCCGACATCCTGGGCCTTTACCATCAGCCTGATTGCCCTGTGCCTGGCGATCCTCCTGACGGCCGTGGTACGACCGCGCTTTCCCAGCCCGATCAATTGGGTCGGCACGCTGGTCATGACATCGCTGGGGATGCTGGCGCTGGTGGCTGACAATCCTCTGACGCTGGTCCTGATCTGGGCGGCGATCGACCTGGTGGAGCTGGTGGTCCAGATCTGGTTTGTGGAGGACCCAAAGCTCAGTGAACGGGTAGTGATCTCCTTCGCTTCACGCGCCACCGGGATTCTCATCCTGCTCTGGGCAGACATGGCTGCCGCAGCCAGCGGTCAAATCTCGGACTTCCGTGCTGCAACTCCGCAGACGGGGCTGTACCTGCTGATCGCCGCGGCCTTACGGGTAGGCGTCCTTCCACTTCACCTTCCCTATCCCAGCGAGTCAACATTGCGGCGCGGTTTTGGCACCGGCCTGCGCATGGTTTCAGCGGCATCGAGCCTGGTCCTGTTGGCGCGCATCCCGGCGAGCAGCATCGTATCACCGTTCAATCCGTATTTGCTGTTGCTGGTCGCCGTTGCAGCTGTCTATGGCGGATGGATGTGGCTGCGTGCCCCTGACGAGCTGACCGCCCGGCCATACTGGCTGATCGGCATGGGCTCACTGGTGGTCGCCGCTGCCCTGCGTTCAAACCCGACCGGCGCAGCGGCCTGGAGCTGCGCGCTGATCCTTTCAGGCGGCGCGTTATTCCTGTCCTCGGAGCCCAGCAAATGGCTGGCACGCGCTCTGTTCGTGGGCGCTTTCGCAATATCGGCGCTGCCATTTTCTCTTACGGCAACCGGCTGGGTCAGCGGCGGGACAGGCTTTTGGCCCGCCTTTCCGCTTCTGCTCCTATCGCAGGCCATGCTGGTCGCCGGATATCTCCGGCATGCCCAGCGAACCCTCACCCGCCTGCCTCATGGTGAGCAGCCCATCTGGGCCAGGAATGTATATCCCATTGGGATCGTACTCCTGCTATTGACAGCGGTCCTGCTTGGGCTGTTCGGCTGGGATGGAGCGTTGAAAATCGGAAACGTGCTGGCGGGGCTCATCGTCCCTGCTGCTGCGTTTGGCCTGCTCTGGCTCACGCCGCGCCTGCGCATCCTCAACCCTGTACGCGCCCACTGGGTGCGGCCCACAAACACCTCCTGGCTGGATTGGATCTATCAGGGGTTCTGGAATCTGTATCGCCAGCTGGGGCGGGTCAGCAATGCCTTCACGAACCTGCTCGAGGGCGAAAGCGGAATCATGTGGACCCTGCTTTTCCTCGTGCTCTTCATTACGGTGTTCACACAAAGGACTCCCTGAGCCATGGCCATTACCATTGCCTGGATTGCAGTCGTGATCCTGCTCGTCACCTCGGCAGGGCTGTTGATCGTGCGCGACTGGCGCTGGAGCATGGTCCTGCTTGCCGTTCAGTTTCTGGGCATGTTTGTATTGACCCTTCAGCACTGGCCGCTTGGCATGTCCTCGGTAAAGCTGGTGGCAGGCTGGATGTCAGCGGCCATTCTCGGTATGACCCGCTCCGGCTTCCCCTCCGAAAGCCTTGAGGAACAGGGCATCTGGCCGCGCGGGCGCCTCTTCCGCCTCTTTGCCGCGGGGATCGTGCTCCTGATCGTCGCGGCTACCTCACCCGCCGTGGACACGATCATGGCCGATGCGGGCTATGCGGTCACCTCGGGGAGCCTGCTCCTGATCGGCATGGGACTCCTTCACCTTGGGATCACATCGCACATCCTGCGCGTGGTCATCGGCTTGCTGACCGTGCTCGCCGGGTTCGAGATCCTTTATTCTGCTGTGGAGGGCTCGATCCTGGTTGCCGCCCTGCTGGCCGCCATTAACCTGGGGCTGGCGCTGGTCGGAGCGTTCCTGCTCACCGCCGAAAACACACCGGAAGAGATAGAAGTCGAATGAGCGCACCTCTCATCTGGATCCTGTTCCCGATCGGGGTCGGGGTCCTGCTGTTGTTCATCAGCAACCAGCGGGTTCTGAGCGTTGTGGGGGGCCTGGTCGGCTTACTGCTGGCTGTCGCCGCCCAGTTCATTCCGATCGATACGGCATTAACAATCGGTGGATTTTCGCTCAGGATAAGCCCCACCCTGACCGTTCTGGGGCGCACGCTTCTGATCCAGCCCGCAGAGGGCCCTCTCCTGGCCATGATCTATGGCGCAGTGGCCTTATGGTTTTTCGGCGCCGAGGCTGCCAATTCCGCCAGGCGGCTCATCCCCATTGGATACATCATCACCGGGTTGATGGTTGCCACCATTGCCGTGGAGCCCTTCCTGTATGCGGCCCTGTTCATCGAGATGGCGATCCTGCTGGCCATACCGCTAATCACCAGTATCCATTCGCCGCCCAGCCGGGGCGTCATCCGCTTCCTGGTCTACCAGACCCTCGCCATGCCGTTCATTCTGCTGGCAGGCTGGCTGCTCGGGGGCGTAGAGGCCAGTCCGGGGGACCTGGCTCTCGCGACCCAATCCGCCTCCATGCTGGGGCTGGGCTTCGCCTTCCTCCTGGCGATCTTCCCTCTCTATAATTGGATCCCGATGCTGTCGGAAGAAGTTTCCCCGTACGCATTGGGTTTCCTGTTATGGATCCTACCCACGATTACCATCATCTTTGGCGCCGGGTTCATCGACCGCTATGCCTGGCTACGTTCTTCCCCGGACCTGATGACGGCCCTGCGTCTGACAGGGCTGGTCATGCTCGTGACCGGAGGTCTTTTTGCTGCCTTCCAGCGCAACCTGGCGCGCATCATGTCCTACGGGGCCATCGCCGAGACCGGCTTCTCCATCCTGGCCCTCAGCCTGGATATCAGCACCGGCATCCCGATCCTGTTTTTGCTTATCCCGGCCCGGGCCCTGGGATTAGCGGTCTGGTCGCTTTCCGTCACCATCATCAAGGCAGAAGTGGAAACCATGCGTTTTGGAGCCACGCGCGGCATTTTGCGGATCCTGCCGTTTGCCGGCACAGGTATGATCATTGCTGCGCTGTCGACCGGTGCCTTCCCGCTCCTGGCCGGGTTCCCGGGTCGCCTGGCCCTATGGGAAAACCTGGCACGTGACTCGCTCTCCGGAGCTTTGTGGATGGGAATCGGTGTCATCGGCCTGCTCACCAGCACTTTCCGCTCCCTGGCGGTCATCAGCATGGCGGAGGAATACACTAGCTGGGATCCGCGCGAAAGCCTGACCCAGCGGATTATGCTCGGGCTGGGCGTGATCATTCTTTTCCTACTCGGTCTCTTTCCTCAGGCAATCCAGTATTTTTTCAGGGATCTGCCCCTGATGTTCGAACATTTGGGGCGTTAAAGAGCAAAATCAGCAGGGGGTATAATCGGCTCCATGTACCCTTCTGGAGGATCCCATGGAATTTGAGCAACTCGTCAAACGCCTCGAATGGCTGGATGAAGAACACCGCAAGTCAAGGGCTGTGATCACCCGTCTCGAGGAACGAATGGCCGCGCTGGAGGGAAACATTGACACGGTCGCAAAACAATTAAAGCCACTCCCCAAACAGATCGCAGATATCGCCAGCACGGCGGCGCGTCTGAACCAGTTCGATGCGATCTTTGCCAAGCAGCGGGAGGATATGAAGCAGGCGATCGAGGAGATCGAAAAGAGATATCAAAAACGGGAGCTCGAGGTAACCAAGCGTCACCACGAGGATCTCGAACCCCTG
This sequence comes from Anaerolineales bacterium, assembly GCA_036261375.1. Classification (GTDB taxonomy): domain Bacteria; phylum Chloroflexota; class Anaerolineae; order Anaerolineales; family Villigracilaceae; genus Defluviilinea. The sequence goes on along the minus strand of DATAKV010000596.1, from coordinate 13,150 downwards.
CATAAGGCCATCGATGAATTACGCAGGCGGATCGAAAGCGAGTTCCCGCCGATCAAGCACGATATCAAGGCCCGAATCCTGGAGGAGGCACGTCTTAATGAAGCCATCAAGGTACTAAAGCCGCCCATCGACGACGCGGTCCGCATTGCACAGGAAGCCGTCCGTACCCAGCACGTCTTCGACGAGGCCCGCAGGCAGGAGGCCAAGCGCGTTGCCGACCTGCAGGGTGAGCTGACCGCCCTTCGTAAACGGATCGACGAAGTGCGCTCCCGGAGCGACCTGACCATGGACAGTTACAAGAACATCGAGAGCCGCATCCGCGAATTACATTTGTCCGAGTCGGAGCGTAAGGCCGCCCAGATCGCCTTCATCGAGCAGCAGTCCATCGTCCAGATCGACCGCGATCGCTCGTACAAGGAGTGGAAGGAAAAATTCGAATCGATCAAGGTGACCACCCAGGCCTTCGATGCCCAGGTGCTGGCGCTGGAGGAAGCGTTGCGTAAATCCAGCCGGGCCCAGGAAACCTATAACGAGCTCAACACCAAGCTCGAGCGCCGCATCAGCGAAGTGACTGAAATGCAGCGCCTGGCCGAAGACCGCCTCCGCCAGGAATGGGTGACATTCAAAGCTGACGACCAGAAGCGCTGGACCGGTTACACCCTGTCGCAGGATGAGGGCACAAAGGATGTTCGCCGCCTCGTCCAGAAACTGGAGGAGCGCATCCCGCCGGTCGAGGACCTGATCGAGAATATCCAGGACCAGATGCACCAGACCACCTCGGCCACCGAGCAGCAGCTCCAGGAGCTGATGAACGTTGCCCACGAGTGGCTGTCGGCCTACGAACGGATCATGGGTCACGGTAAGGCAGCCAAGAAGACAAAAAAGTAGTTCAACTCCCAGCGCCGTCTCCGGCGCTGGTTTTCCACAAAGCCGCTGCACGCTGTGAGAGACGGCGGCTGGAGCCTAATGAAAATGCGCGTCATCGGTACAGCAGGTCACGTAGATCACGGCAAGTCCACGCTCATCGCCGCGTTGACGGGGGTGCACCCGGACCGGCTTAAGGAAGAGCAGGCACGCGAGATGACCATCGAGCTGGGCTTTGGCTGGCTCACCCTTCCAAATGGCGAGGAAGCAGGCATCGTGGATGTACCCGGACACCGTGACTTCATCGAGAATATGCTGTCTGGCATCGGGGGGATCGACGCCGCGCTGCTGGTCATCGCCGCGGACGAAGGCGTGATGCCGCAGACCCGCGAGCACCTGTCCATACTCGACCTGCTGCAGATCCCGGCCGGACTCATCGTGCTGACCAAGATCGACCTTGCGCCGGATCCGGGCTGGCTCGACCTGGTCGAAGCCGATATCCGCGCCGCGCTGCACGGCACAGTATTGCAGGAGGCTCCCATCCTGCGGGTATCCGCGAAAACGAGAACAGGCCTTGACTCTCTGCTTTCTACTCTCGAATCTCTCCTTCAGACCAAACCGCCTCGTCCCGATCTCGGCCGTCCGCGCCTGCCCGTCGACCGCGTCTTCACCATGAGTGGTTTCGGTACAGTGGTGACCGGGACGCTGAGTGATGGCCGCCTGTCGCTGGGCGATGAGGTGGAGATCCTGCCCTCGGGATCGAGGGGACGCATCCGCGGATTGCAAACGCATAAGAAAAAGGAGGCAGACGCAGTTCCCGGCTCGCGCACCGCGGTCAACATCTCGGGCGTCGACGCTGCCTCCATCCGCCGCGGGGATGTCGTTACGCACCCGGGCCAGTACCAGCCCACCCGCCGCCTGGATGGGCGCTTTCGCCTCCTGAAGGATGCATCCACGTCCATGAAACATGGCGATGAAGTAAAGTTCTTTGTCGGCGCGAGCGAGACTGTTGCCATGCTGAGACTCCTTGGAATGGAAGAGCTCAATCCGGGCCAGGAGGGTTGGATCCAGCTCGAGCTGCGTGAGCCGGTCGTGGCGGTGCGCGGCGATCGCTACATCCTGCGCCGTCCCTCCCCCGGAGAAACCCTGGGGGGCGGCGTGATCGTCGATCACCAGCCAAAGGGACGCCACAAGCGCTTCGACGACAATGTACTGCGCTCGCTGGAATCGCTGGCACTGGGATCCCCGGCGGATGTGCTGCTGGAAGCCGCGCTGTCCCTGCCTGCTTCTCCTCTGCGCGAGATTGTCAGCCGCTCACGGCTGGAATCCGCCGCAGCCGAGGATGCCCTGCAGGAATTGCTCCTGAATAAATCCCTGGTCCAGCTCGAGGAGGGCGAGCCAACAATCCAAGGCAACCTTCTGGCCATTGCTCTTCCCCACTGGAACGTACTGCGCGACAAAATCCTCCGGACCGTGGAGGAGTATCACACAGGCTACCCTCTGCGCCTGGGCATCCCGCGTGAAGAATTAAAGAGCAGGCTAAATCTGGCGCCGCGGGTGTTCAATGCATTGATCACCAGGTTAGCGCGCGAGGGCTCTCTGGTCGAGCGTTCGGCTTTGCTCGCCATGCCTGCGCACCAGGTCATCTTTGATAACAAACAGCAGGCGCAAGTCCAGAAGTTGTTGCGCATGTTCGAACAAAGTCCTTTTAGCCCACCCGGTCTCAAGGACTCGCAGGCGGAGGCCGGCGCGGAGGTCCTGAACGCCCTGATCGAGATGGATGAGCTGGTCCTGATCCCCGGAGACGTTCTTTTTCGCAAACTCGACTATGAGGATGCAGTCCACAGGATCCACGAAACCCTGCTCCGGAAGGGAACAATTACCCTGGCCGAAGTGCGCGATCTGTTGCAGACCAGCCGCAAATACGCGCAGGCTCTGCTCGAACATCTGGACACGACCGGTCTCACCCTCAGGGATGGAGATGTGCGCCGGTTGAAAAAGAAATGACCTATCTGAAACAGATCCTGACCCCGCCGGTCTTCGATAACGAAGAAACGACGCAGCAGGCGTTCATGCTTCACATCATTGTATGGACGCTGCTTTTCGTTCCGATTCCCTACGTGATGTACGTTCTGGTTTTCGTGCCGGAAAATATCCTGCGGATGTCGATCCAGGTCCTGTTTGGCGAGGCGATTAATCTGCTCCTGCTTGTCATGCTTCGCCGCGGCTATGTACGTACAGCCTCCGTTATGCAAGTCAGTGCATTCTGGTTGTTTTTTACGGGGACTGCACTGACGGCCAGCGGCGTCCAAGGGGAGGCCTACCTGCTCGGATATGGATTGGTGATCGCGATCGCCGGGATCCTGCTGGGTGGGCAGGGCGCTTTCTTATTTACGGTTCTTTCGCTGATCTCGGGGGCAGGCATGGTCCTTGGCCAGGCACGAGGGTGGCTGGAGAACGGTTATGTGTATTCTCCGCTCACCACGTGGGTCGTAAGCCTGATCCTGTTTCCGGTGGGCGCGGTTCTGCAGTACCTGGCCGCCCGGGCGATCCGGACTGCCCTGACACGCGCCCGCGCCAGTGAGGAAAAGTACCGTCTGATCTCCAGCGTCAGCTCGGACTATACCTTCTCGACCGAGCTGGATGCCCGGGGGAATATGCGCTTGAACTGGGTGGCCGGCGCGTTCGAAGCCATCACCGGTTATACCTATGATGAGTATGTAGCCAACGGCGGCTGGCGGAAGCACCTGTACCCCGAAGATGTGGCCGAAGATGACCGCGCCATGCAGATGCTCCTGACCAATAACAAGGTGATCTCCCACGTCCGCACCTACAACAAGAGCGGTAAGCTCCGCTGGGCTCGGGTATATGCCCATCCTGTCTGGGAATCGGTCCAGAACCGGCTGGTCGGGATCGTGGGTGCGGTCCAGGATACGACCGAACAACAGGAAGCCAAGGATCGCGAGCTGCGGCGCGGCGCCATGCTCGAAAAGGTCATCCGGCTCGGCAAATACGTGACCGAAGCGACCGATCTGCGCATCACACTCGAGCGCATCTGGCACGGAATCCACGACGAGCTGGGGTTCGACCGCCTGGCCATCTTCCTGTACAACCATGAGCGTCACACCTTCGACGGCACACTCGGCACTAGCATGCAGGGCACGATCGTGGAGGAGTGGGACCAGTCGTATCCCATCACGGAGATCGCCATCTTCAATCGCGTCCTCCAGCAGCCGGATGGAATGTATTTCACCCGCAATTATGATGAAGAGAACCACATGGCCGAAGACAGTGAGATGTGGGGTGTGAAGGATTACGTCGCCGTTGCGGCCTGGGCCGGCAGCAAGCCGATCGCCGTCATCTGCGCCGATAACCTGATGTCCGGGCGGCGTATGGACAGCGAGCACCTGGAAGCTCTGCGATTGTTCGCCGGTTATGCCGGACTTGCCATCGAGAACGCCAGGCTGAATACCTCGCTGCAAAATGAACTGAACCACAGGCAGACGTTCATCGACGAGCTGGAAGCCAAGAATGCCGAGCTCGAGCGCTTTACCTACACTGTCTCGCATGACCTGAAATCTCCGCTGGTGACCATCACAGGCTTTTTGGGCTTCCTGGAAAAGGATGCTCTCGCCGGAAACATTGCGAACGTCAAAACCGGCATCCAGCGCATCTCCAGTGCGGCCAGAAAAATGGAGATGCTGCTGAGTGACCTGCTCGAGCTCTCGCGAGTCGGGCGCCTGATGAACCCGCCCGAGGATGTGCCGTTTGCCGAGATCGTCCAGGAGGCGCTGGAGCGGGTGCGTGGCCGCATCGAAGCTGCGGGGGCGAGGGTTGACGTCCAGGAGGAACTCCCGGTCATCCGCGGGGACAAGATTCGGCTGGTGGAGATCCTGCAAAATCTGGTCGATAATGCAGTAAAATTCTCAGCCGGCCAGCCAGAGCCATCTATCCGGATCGGCACACGCGGCATGGACGAGCGCCGGCACCCGATCTTTTTTGTGTGCGATAATGGGCTGGGCATCGATCCCCGCTTTCATGAACGGGTTTTCGGGTTGTTCAACAAGCTCAACCCGCAGGTCGAAGGCACCGGGATCGGGCTGACGCTGGTCAAACGGATTGTGGAGGTCCACGGCGGGCGCATCTGGGTCGAATCCGAACCCGGAAAAGGCGCCACGTTCTATTTCACGTTACCGGGACAACTGTCCCCAAGTTCATAAGGAGTTCTATACCCATGTGCGGACGATTCACGTTAACCGTCAATCCTGCCGATCTGCAGGATGCTTTTGAAAATGTCACGTTCCCGCAAAAATTCGCCCCCCGCTACAACATTGCTCCCACCCAGCCGGTTCTCGCCATTCCCAATGACGAGAGCAGCACGGCCGACTTCTTCCTGTGGGGCCTGATTCCGATGTGGGCCAAAGATCCGGGCATCGGAAACAAGCTCATCAACGCCCGGGCCGAGACGCTGGCCGAGAAACCATCCTTCCGCGGCAGCCTGAAATACAAGCGCTGCCTGGTCCTGGCCGACGGCTTCTACGAGTGGAAAAGCGGGGCCGGCAAGACCAAGACACCCTACTTCATCCACATGAATGACCACAAGCCGTTCGCCTTTGCCGGGCTGTGGGATATCTGGACCGGCCCCGACGGCTCGCCCGTGAAGACCTGCACGATCATCACCACCGAGCCGAACGACCTGATGTCCCTGATCCACAACCGGATGCCGGCCATCCTGCACCCGCGCGACTACACCAAATGGCTGGATCCCTCGCCTCAGACCCCCGACAGACTGCTGCCGCTGCTCAAGCCCTATCCCGACGAGCAGATGAATGCCTATCCGGTCAGCACCCTGGTCAACAAGCCCGAAAACGATATTCCGGAACTGGTCGTCCAGGTTAAATAACTGATGTTACACACATCTCCACTTACACTACACAGGTTTCCTGAAAACAGGGGTGCGGGCGTACGCCTGCACCCCTGTTTTCAGCCTTCTCTGGGTTATTGTGAGTAAGGTGAGTTAAAAAAGAGGATGGCGGACGTTCAGACATCGCTGATCACGCGGCGTTTTCCCGCGCTGGCGTCACGCGATTTCATCCTGTTCGTCATCGGCCAGCTGGTCTCTGTCATCGGCACGTGGATGCAGGCCACAGCCCTGCCCTACCTTGCCTATCGCATGACCGGACGCCCGCTCGACCTGGGATTGATTGGCTTCGCCAGCACCCTCCCCACTTTGTTATTTGCCCTGCCGGCCGGTGTCCTCGTCGAGCACTGGGACAAGCGCAAAGCTGTGATCCTCTTTCAGGCGATCATGTCGGTCCAGGCGTTCGGGTTGGCGTATCTGGCTTACAGCGGAAGGATCCAGCTCTGGCACATTGTAGTCCTGGCCTTCCTCTCGGGGACGGCTATCGCCGTAGAGGTGACCGCCCGCCAGGCCATGCTGATCGAGCTGACCGGCCGTGAGGCGCTTCCCAGCGCCATCGCACTCCAAACTACAGCCTTCAATGTTGGCCGCGTGCTGGGACCCCTGTGCGCGGCCTGGATCATCGCGGCCACGGGGGGCGAGGCCGGGGTGTTCCTGGCGAACGGCATCAGCTTTATCTTCGTCATCGCTGGCCTGCTCCTGGCGCGAACGCGCTACAGGGTAGAGAAAGAACCGGATGCAAAAAAAGGATTGCGCACAGAGTTCACAGAAGGACTCAACTACATCCGGAGCAACGTCCTGGTCCTGTCCATCATCCTGATGTCGGCGTTGGTCGGCTTCTTCGGCATCCCGCTCATCCAGCAGATCCCAGCCTTCGCACGCGATGTGCTCAGGACCCTGGCCGATACCGAGCCGATGGTGGCAACCCGCACCAGCAGCCTGTACGCCGCCCAGGGTGCAGGCGCGCTGGTCGCCGCCTTCCTGGCTGCGGCCTCGGCCTCGTCGGACAAATTAAAGATGCTCCTGTGGGGCCAGGTCGCCTTTGTCTTCCCGATCATCGGCCTGGGATTGAACCGGGACATCAACTTTGCGCTGGTCCTGCTGGCCTTCATCGGCTGGGGCACTGTGACCCAGCTGGTCATGATGAACACCCTGATCCAGACCCAGGTGCCGGATGGTTTGCGCGGGCGCGTCTTCAGCGTGTATTTTTGGTCTCTACAGGGCGTCGCGCCGTTCGGGAGCATCGTCATCGGCGGGATCGCCCAGCGCTGGGATGTGCCTGCCGCAGCCATTTTCGCCGGGAGCATCTGCCTGCTGGGCATCCTGCTCATCCGCTCGACGCTCCTGGCCGGCAGGCAATCGGCGGCTTAACGTCAGATAAGCGCCACGGAAGCGGGCGGAATGCCTGTGTTATGATGCTCGCTTTGGAGAACGTAGCTTAACATGGACAATGGCAACAAACTTCCATCAAAAAAAGACCCTGAAACGCCCGGCATTTTCCGGCGGCTCATGGATACATTCATCGGCATCGGGCTGGGGGAATCGCTCTTACGGACCGGCACGACCCTCCTTTCGATAATACTACTGGTCGGCGTGATCTGGCTGCTGCGCATCTTCTATGCCCGGGAAGCTGAACCGGATCAAGCCGCAGCCAGCGCCCTCCAGGCGGCCGCCACTCTACCCGTCGAGCCGAATGGGGCCAGCCAGCAGGTCAGCCTGGACGCATTTGCGGGCATCCCGCGCCTCGCCCAGGTGCGGACCATTATCCCTTCCCGTCCCCGCCAGGAAGTAGACGAGTATACCGTCGTGGCAGGCGACACGATCTTTGGCATCTCCGAGAAGTTTGGCCTCAAGCCCGAGACCGTTCTATGGGCGAATTACCTTATTCTGCTTGATAATCCTCATTCCCTGCAGCCGGACCAGGTGTTGAAGATCCTGCCTGTAGACGGTACATACCATCAATGGCAGCAGGGTGAGGGCCTGAATGGCATTTCGGCCTTTTACGGCGTAACGCCGGAAGACATCATCAACTACCCGGCCAACAACCTCGACCCGGCCGCCATCGGCGATTTTGCCAACCCGAACATCCCGCCGGGCACCTGGCTGGTCGTCCCGAACGGGCGGCGTGAGTTTGTCTCGTGGAGCGCGCCGCTGGGCGTGACCCGCGAGAACCCCGCCACCGCTCGCGTGCTCGGTCCCGGCGCCTGCGACCCTGTCAGCGGCGGCGCAGTGGGATATGGCGCGTTCATTTTTCCATCCAACAACCATATTCTTTCCGGGTTCGATTATGCCCCGAACGCCAACCACTGGGGTCTTGATTTCGCGGGCAACGAAGGCGAGGCCGTCTACGCCACAGATGCAGGCGTGGTCGTGTATGCCGGCTTCAATAACTACGGCTACGGCAATATGATCATGGTCGATCATGGCAACGACTTCCAGTCGCTGTATGCCCACCTGAGCGGCATCAGTGTAGGCTGCGGCCAGAGCGTGGGCCAGGGCGACCTGATCGGCGCCATCGGCAATACCGGCCGCTCCTCCGGCTCGCACCTGCACTTCGAGATCCGGGCCATCTCCTCCTTCGTGAATCCGTGGGACGTCCTGCCGCCGCCGTAAGCTTAAAGTCATTGCCCCGGCGAAAGCAGCCGGAGGGAGCGACGACCGCGAAGCGTACCTTTAGGTAAGCAATCTCATAGGGATCGCACCTTCGGGAAGTGCACCCTTCCCGAAGATGACAGTACATCCACTTGCACAGCCACATCATCTCGGCTATAATCTGCCACGTCCCGGGCGCGTAGCTCAGTTGATCAGAGCGCTACAATCAGACAGCAGACACAAGGTCTTGTAGTTCAGTTGGTTAGAACGCACCGTTCACATCGGTGAGGTCACAGGTTCGAGTCCTGTCAAGACCACAAAAACTGGCGATTTTGCTTGAGAATGAGGCAAAAGGCCCTAAATCAAGGCAAGCTGCCAAGACCACAAATCACCTCCCCGGGGATCGGGGAGGTGATTTTTTGTTTAGAGCAGTTGGGTGTTGCAATCAGAACAGGCAGGACGCAATCATCAATGGTAGAGACATGCATTCAAAGCAAGAGAGAACCCGACCTACCATCAATTTCCATAAGTTTAAGTCTTATAATGAATCTATGCCTGCGCCAATCTTAGCTACAAAACTTTTCGTACCGCAGCCTCGGCCTGGCATTGTCACACGTCCACGGTTGACAGAGCGGCTGAATGAAGGCTTGGCGAATGGGGGCAAACTTACCGTCGTCTCTGCCCCTGCCGGCTTTGGTAAGACAACGTTGACTAATGAATGGATCACTCAATGCGGAAGACCAGTTGTATGGTTATCGTTGGATGAAGGGGATAACGATCTGACGCGCTTCCTCTCTTATCTAGTTGCAGCGCTTCAAACCCTCAAGGCGGGAATTGGCGAGAGTCTGCTAGCTATGCTTCAGTCTCATCAACCGCCACAAACCGAAACGGTATTGACCACTCTGCTGAACGAAATGGGTACTATCACACCGGATTTCGTTCTTGTCGTGGATGATTACCACGTGATCGGTTCTAAACTGATTGACGAAGCGCTCGCCTTTTTTGTCGAACGTCTCCCTCCGCAGACACATCTGGTCATCTCTACTCGTGAAGATCCACACCTGCCTCTTGCTCGGTTGCGCGCCCGCGGACAGTTGACCGAAATGCGCGCCGCTGATTTACGCTTCACTCCTGCTGAAGCTGCTGAGTTCCTCAATCGGATGATGGGATTGAACCTATCCACGGAAGACATTTCTGCACTGGAGTCTCGTACCGAAGGTTGGATTGCTGGTCTGCAATTGGCAGCCATATCCATGCAGGGTCTACCAGACAAGGCCAGCTTCATCCACTCCTTCACCGGCAGCCATCGCTTCATACTGGATTATCTAATTGAAGAAGTTCTGGAGCGTCAGCCCGAAAATATTCAGACTTTCCTGCTGCGCACCTCCATTCTTGACCGCATGTGCGGACCCCTCTGTGACGCCGTTTTGGATGCTCCCTCCGGGTTTGGACAGGAGACACTCGAAAACCTTGAACGAGCCAACTTGTTCATTGTCCCGCTCGATCAGGAACGGCGCTGGTATCGCTACCATCGTTTGTTTGGCGATCTGCTGCGCCAGCGACTGGGTCAACCCAAGCAACTTGCTGAATATCATCTTCGCGCCAGTAGATGGTATGAGGCGAACAAAGACCTGGCCGAAGCTTTCCGGCACGCTCTTGCGGCGGATGATTTCGATCAAGCGGCGTTTCTGGCTGAGGCAGCCTGGCAACGTATGGAGCGTAATTTCCAGACACTTGTCTGGCTTGGCTGGGTGAAAAAACTATCCGATTCGGCGATCTGTTCCAGACCCTGGTTATGCGTCCAGATTGGGTGGGCGTATTCGGATGTGGGAGAGGTGCAGTCCAGCGAGACATACCTAGAGTACGCCGAGCGCGCGCTGGCAGGCATGAACGATCAGGAGGAGTTCAAATCCATAGCCGCGGGGAACATTGCTCTGGTTCGCGCGGGTAATGCACAGATAGAAGGCGACCTGTCTGAAACGGTGAGATATGCCGAACTATCCCTTCAGATCATTCCAGAAAACGAACTGCTAATTCGCTCTCAGGCTGCCATTACGCTAGGCTTTACCCAATGGGCAGTTGGCAACGTGGAAGCGTCGCTACAAGCCATGCAGACCTGGATGGATGATATGCAAAAATTAGGCAACCAAATGTATGCGATTGCCAGCGCTTTTGTCGTGGGTGATATGCAAATAACACTGGGGCATTTGGGTGAAGCCGAAAAAGCCCTCTGGAATGCCATCCAACAGGCCGCCGCGCTGGGCCAGGAAGCGGTAGTCGTTACCGCCCACCACCATTTGGGGTTGGCCATGCTCGCTCACGAACGCGGTGATGATCCAGCCTCAGCTGAGCACCTGCAAACCGTCGTCAAACTAGGTCAACGTACCACGTTGATAGACTGGCCTTATCGCTGGGGTTTGGCGCAGGCTCGGCTCAAGGAATCCGCTGGCGAGTGGGATGACGCGCTCAAATCGTTGGATGAAGCGAAGCAAGGCTATGTCAAAAATCCGATTCCCATCCTGCAACCGGTCGAGTCCCGCAAGGCGCGCATTCATCTCAAACAAGGGCGCTTGGATACGGCGCAGGCCTGGGCGCGCGGACGCGGCCTCTCTGTCACGGATGAGGTAAATTATCTCGGTGAGTATGAACATCTCACGCTGGCGCGGACGCGTCTGGCGGAATGTTCCTTCGATGGTGTCGGTCAACTGCTGGAACGACTGCTTGCTTTGGCCGATACCCAAAAACGAACGGGGAGCGTAATCGAAATCCTGTTGACGCAGGCTCTCCTCTACCGGGCGCAGGACGATCAACCCCGAGCGCTTGCGGCGCTGGAAGGTGCGTTGACGCTGGCTGAGCCTGAGGGTTATCTCCGCATTTTTGTGGATGAAGGTGAACCACTGCGATTGATGATTTTGGACTTCAGATTGCAGATTGAAAAACAAGAACGCCCAGGCACTCACCCACTGTTTGGATACATAAACCGTCTCCTGGCGGCTTTTCCCGCACCTGTGCAAGCCATTACCCGATCCAAAATCACAAATCAAAGATCTGAAATCGTTGATCCTTTGAGCGAACGCGAACTGGAAGTGCTAAAGTTGCTCCGAAGCGAATTAAGTGGTCCCGAAATTGCCCAACGATTGGTCGTGTCGCTCAACACCCTTCGCACCCACACCAAGAGTATTTTCAATAAATTGGGGGTCAACAACCGACGAGCAGCCGTCCGCCGCGCGGAAGAACTCGATCTGTTCTAGCTGTCCAAAGCTTCTCCAACCCGACTCCAGCCTCGCCCGCTGGAGTTTTTGTTTTCCGCCTAATCACCACCTCAATCACATCATGTGGTGATGACGTCTCACCACGTTCAGATGTATCTTTCGAGCAGATTAACCGAGAGAAAAAGATGATTGGCAAACCACCCCCAAACACTGAATTCTACGAGATCCGACTCAAGGGACACCTCGACTCCCAATGGGCGATGTGGTTCGACGGTCTGACCATCAGGCTGGAAGAGAACGGCGACACGATTCTTTCTGGATCTGTAGCGGATCAGGCCGCCCTGCATGGATTACTCAAAAAGGTGCGGGACCTAGGAATGCCACTCGTCTCGGTTGTACAAGTCCAATCCGATGGTTCCAACAAGGAGAAAAAATGAATTCAAGCATAACCCCCGCAAAAAAACTCGACACAAAAGTCTTGCTCTCCACGCTCTGGATCGTGGTCATGCTCAATATGCTAAAAGCGGACATCCTTTCTTTGTACATCCCAGGTTCGGCGGAAGAAGTGTCGAGAACCGCAGCCAACACTGGAACTCCCATCCCCCAATTGATGTTGGGCGCCGCGATCATGATGGAGATTTCCATCGTCATGATCATCCTGTCACGCATCTTGAAATACGGCATCAATCGTTGGGTCAATATCATCGTCAGCCTCATCACGATCGCGTTTGTGGTCGGCGGTGGGGTGTCCTATCCGCACTACATGTTCATTGCCGCCGTTGAAGTGATCTGCCTTCTGCTGATCATCGGATTCGCATGGATGTGGCGCAGCGTCGAAGCCTGACCTGTTCCAAGAAAAGGAGATAAACATGAAGACTTTGCAGAAGTCTGGCGGTATCGCCGCCCTGTATATGGCAATTGCCCACCTGATCGGAATCGTTATCTTTCTCGTCATTCTGGACTACCTCAGCATCACGGACCCGGCTCAAAAGGTTGCCCTGAACATCGAGAAACAGTCGGTCGTCTTCTCAACCAACCTGCTCATGTACGTGTTCTTTGGCTTTGCACTGATCGTCCTGTCGCTGGCACTGTACGACCGCTTGAAATCTGGCACACTGGCTCTCATGCAGGCGGCAACTGCAGTCGGAATCATCTGGGCTGGCTCGCTGATCGCCAGTGGCATGATCGCCAACGCCGGACTTGCCACTGTTGTCGCGCTCTATACCAAAGACCCTGCCCAGGCTGTCTTGACCTTTCAGGGAATTGAAGCGATGGCAAACGGGCTGGGTAATGCCAACGGCGAAATCCTCGGCGGCATGTGGACAATGCTGATCAGCCTGGCAGCGCTGCGGACAAGCGGTCTTCCCAAAGCCTTGAATATCCTTGGTTTGTTCGTTGGCACAGTAGGACTCGTCACCATCCTTCCGGCGTTGAACGATCTGACCGGCATCTTTGGCATGGGACAGATCATCTGGTTCGTCGGGCTGGGTACCGTGCTTCTGCTCAGCGATCCGCGCACGACGGCGTAGACAGACTCTGGAGGCTCAAATGAAAACTTACC
>DATAKV010000331.1:0-7971 GCA_036261375.1 Anaerolineales bacterium | reverse complement strand
CGGGCTGGCCAGCACGTGCTGGCGGAACTCGCAAAGTGTGTCGGGCTCGATCCCCGGAAACCTTAGCGGCAAGTGCAGCGCATATTTCATATCCAGGCGCGTGCGGGTGGCCTGCGACATCTGGCGGTCGGTGAGATACTCCCAGTACTGCAGGATGGTAATAAGCGCATACGGGTAGAACGAACGAGTGAGAAAAGTATCGGCTTCGCCCAAATTGGATAGCGGCAAGGTGTTCCAAATGCCACTCAGCGAATTCCCCATCTGTAAGTAAGGGTGTTCCCTCCCGAAAACAGTCTCGGCTGCCTGGGCGGTGTCAGAAGGAAGAGAAGGACACGGTATCGACGACATAAGCCGGCTCCCAAAGTGCTGGGCCAGCCTTACTGTACAAAAATCCTTGCAGATTTGTAAGCGTAAAATCTATGGGTTTTTTGAATGGGTCCCTGCATAAAACTACGCAAGGGTTCTGGTACCTAAACACGGTAGAAAGTACGTATCATTCCCTCCTGCCTGAGTACTTTTTACCTGTGGACGAGGGATTAATCCATCAGACCATGCTGTTCTGCGTATTCGACCAGCTCCACGCGGCTGTGCAGTCCCAGTTTCCCCATCAGATTGGCGCGGTGACCTTCCACGGTCCGGGCGCTGAGCGACAACTTCTGGGCGATCTGGTTATTGGTGTACCCCCGGGCAACCATGCGCAGGATCTCAACTTCCCGGTGGGTGAGTGTATTGTCGCCGGCGGGCTTTGACGGCGGCGCCGGGACAAGATCCTTGAGCAGGGCGCGGGTCATCGATGGATGGATATACATGTCGCCTTGCATGACCGTGCGGATGGCGTTGATCAGCTCAGACTCTGCAGCGCGCTTGACCAGATACCCCGAGGCGCCCGCACGGATGGCCTTCTTCAGCAGACCGTCATCTTCATGGACCGTGAGCATTAACACCTTGCTTGCATTCTGCTTCGCGCGCAGCTGCTGCAGCATCTCGATTCCGCCCATGTTGGGCATGTTGATATCCATCAGGATCAAATCCGGATGCGTCTGCTCTGTCATTTCCAGGGCCTGAATCCCATCGGCAGCTTCCCCGACGACTTCAAAGTCAGGCTCGGCATTCAGCAGATTTCGGAGTCCAGCACGGAGGATCCCATGGTCATCCGCCAGCAGAATTCGAGTGGGCATATGGCACCTCCACAAACAAAGTCGTTCCCCTTCCAGGCTGGCTTTCCACGGTCAATGCACCGCCCAGCATTTCAGTTCGTTCCTCCATACCCAGAAGCCCCAGATGGCCGCTTTCGCGGGCAAGGTCGGCGTCGAAACCAATTCCATCGTCTTCTACGATGACCAGCAGCGAGCCGTCGCGGCGTTCCAGGACCACGTCGACCCGGCTGGCATGTGCATGGCGGATGACATTCGTCAGGGCTTCCTGCACGATCCGGTACAGGGTGGTTTCTATCTCGGCCGGAAGACGATCATCATCGCTCAACCCAACAGTCTTGAGCCGGATTGGCAGATGAGTATCCTGCGCAAACGCCTTGATAAATTGTTCGAGTGCCGAGGTCAGGCCCAGATGGTCGAGGCTGGCAGGCCTCAGGTTGACAGCCAGGCGGTGGAGGTCTTCGAGAACATGATCGGTCATGTTTTTGAGCTCCGCCGCCCGGGCCCGGACAAACTCCGGTTTTCCGGCTTCGCGTTCGATGGTTCCCAATCCGAGCATCAGGGATGTCAATGTCTGCCCGGCATGGTCATGCAGCTCGCGGGCGATGTAGCGACGCTCCGACTCCTGGATCTCCACCAGGCGGCGCGACAGGAACTGCAGGCGCTCCCGCCCGGCCCGCACCTGCTCGAACAACCAGGCATTCTGGACGGCTACCGCCGCCTGCCCGACGAGCGCCTCCGCCCAGCGGATATGCTCGTCGATAAAATAATCCGTTTCAAACTTGCCCAGGCCCACCACACCGATCAACCGGTCTTCGACCAGCAGAGGCACGTATAAGCGGCTGTGGATCGGCTCGGTACCCGGATAGACCACCCAGTCAGGGTCTTCATCGGTATTCGGGATCAGCAGGGGCTTTCGAGATGCAAATAGCTTTTGAAAGACAGGGTTGGTAGCGCCTTCCAGTTTGAGTGAAAGGATCTGGTCCGGATCGGTCCAGTTCTCATATCCCTCTACCGCACGCACTCCCAGTGATGTTTCCCCTTCGAGGAAGATCGCGCTGGCGCTATCCGCATGGACCAGGGCACGCAGGTGCTTGAGCAGGGCTCGCAGGACGGTATCCAGGTCGAGCGATTGGGTCAGGGCCTGGGCGGCTACTCGCAGGGTTTCGGCCACCTGGCGCTGGCGGTGCTCGGAGGCGCTCAAAGTCTGGAGTTCGACATTGCGATGTTCCAGCTGCGCGACGGCCTGCTTACGGACGCTGATATCGTGCATGAGCTTCAGCTTCGAAATGGACCCATCCAGGTTGGCCAGGGGTGTATCGAACACATCGTAGGTCTTTCCGGTTTTCCACGAGCTCCATTCCCAGCGCGCGGTCTTCCCGCTAAAGACCTCCGGATTTTTGCACCAGTCGCAGATCTCACTCCTCTCATGAAAGTATTCGTAACATTTCCGGCTGCCGACTGGGCCGAACTCTCTCTCGATCACCGGGTTGGTATATTCCACATTGAACAGCCTGTCTACGATGTAAATCCCATCCGGCATGGTGTCAAGAATGGAGCGCAGCCGGGCCCGCTCGAGCTCCACCTTCTGCTCCGCCCGTTTCCGTTCTGTGACGTCCAGCAGGCTCAGAACCAGTCCTTCCACGGTACCCTCGGCGTCCTTGACAGGCTGGAGGCTCCAGTTCCAGTAGGTGACACCGATCTCAGGATGGTCCGGATATTCAAATGGTTTTTCAAGCGCCACATAGGCCTGGCCGCTGCCGACAACCTGATTAAAGACCTCTTCGTTTTCTTGGTGGGGGAACAGTGCAAAGTGATTCTTTCCCTCGAAGGATTCCGGCGGGTAATTGCCGGCGGAGGCTGCATAGGCATCGTTCACCTTGATGAAATTGAAGTCGCGATCCATGTACGCGATCATAACGCCGATACTGTCGAAGAAGCGCTGCTGCAGCTCTTCCTTCTGCCGCAGGGACTGTTCGGCCCGGCGGCGCATGTCGATATGTTGAACCAGGGGACGGACAGAGAAAAAATAAAGGAACGGGAAGATCAGCGTGACCATGATGGCCGCATCGATCAGGGTGGTCTGGTAATAGGGAATGTTCGGGAGCTGGTAGACCACCACCATGGCAATGACTTCGGCGACGAAGATGCCAGCGGTAATCGTCAGGAACAGGCGGATGGGGGAAACATAGCCTGTCTGTTTGGGAGAGAAATTCCCCGGGGACGCAACCTTGATTTTCCAGCCTGTAGGGTGCATTGCCTGCCTCGATGGAGGAAGACCGTTTGTACTCGCTGCTATTGCGCCGTCTTCCCCGGACTAATTGTTGCAAATCCTATCGGATCAATCAACTAACGAAAGTCACTACTTTTCCGTCATTCGACTTCGCTCTATTCTGACGGGTTCCAGGCAATGAGGTTACAACCAGGCAGGACCGAACCACTCCTGTGACAAAGAACAGGCATCTATTCTCTGCGATAGACGGCCAGCAGGGTGATATCGTCGTACTGCTCGCGGCTGCCAATGTGAGCATCGACGGCTGCGGTGACGTTTTTAATGAGGCTTTCAGAGGAAGGGGATGACTGCATGGAAGCTTCGGCTAGCCGCTCCTCGGAGAATGGCTCATTCCTGACGTTCATTGCATCGGTGACGCCGTCGGTGTAGAGGAGCAGGGAATCGCCAGGGTTGAGGATCACCCACTCGGTTCTGAATTCCATATTTGGGAGCATACCGACCGCCGGCCCGGTCGGCTCGAGGCGGGTTTTCAGTGTACCGTTCGAGAAAAGAAGCGGCGCCTCATGCCCGGCATTAATATAGGCCAGCGTCCCATCGGAGGGATCTAGCAGCCCGAAAAAGACCGTGGCAAACATATTGGAATTGCCGTGCTGGGTGGCGATGTAATTGTTCGTCAGGTCAATGGCGTTCTGCAGGGATGGCACGCCCGAAGCCAGAACCGCATCCCGCCGGAATATGCCGGTCGCCGTCTCGGTCTGTGTTGCGGTAGGCACCCCGGCCCAGCGGATGATGTACTGCTGGTCAGAGTAGGCTCTCAGCAGGCTGCGGAAGATGGCCATGTACATGGCTGCACCCACGCCTTTGTCACACACATCGGCCATAATCAGGGCAATGTGGCGGCTGGTGTTGATCGGGAACACATCGTAGAAGTCGCCGCTCACCTGGCGTGCCGGGCGGATGAACGAGCCGATCTCCCAGCCGGGCGGCTGGGGATAATCCTTGACCAGGAAGCTGGACTGGATTTCCCGGGCGATCTCGAGCTCCCGCTCCGCTTTTTTCTTCTGCTGGATGAGGGTCGCTTCCTTCTGCTTCTGTTGGGTGATATCCAGCAGGATGCCGCGGAACCCGACCGCATCACCGGCCTCATTGCGGATCAGCGCCATTGAGCCTTCCGCTGTGCGTACCGAGCCATCCTTATGGACGAAATTCATGGGGAGCTTTTTCTCGACCATCCCGGTCTTATGGATCATCGAGAAAATGTTGAACATCAACCCCACCTCGCTGCGCTCGACGTAGCGGCGGAAATGCTTCCCGAGCAGCTCTTCCTGAACATAGCCCAGCGCGTTGAAGAAATTCCTGTTCCCGTAGGTCAGGAAGCCGTGCAGGTCAAGCTCGAAATATCCATAGCCCAGAGAGTCAAGCAGATCGGTGGAAGTAAAAGCAGGTTTCATCTATTTGTTGGATACCAGCTGTCGGATATAAGGGATATGTTCTTCTGCGGCTTTTTCACCACGCTCGATAATGTAGGGAATCTGGCCGGTGTCGAAGGTTCCAACCGACCTTTCGAACTCGGGCATGATGGGGATGATCTCAGCATGGTGGACGGCATTGTAAAAGGCAAAGGTCGATTTCAAAATATTGTTCATGTAGATGCTATTAAAGTGGGTCGTGACGGCCGTGTAGGAATTCATACGTTTGCGGGTGGGCATCTCGAAGCCGACGGCCGCGATCACGTCGCTGCCCTGCTGGATTGCCACGTCGATGGGGAGGGGGTCGCAGACCGCGCCATCGACCAGCAGCTGGCCATCGACCTTCCAGGGAGAAAAGATCATCGGGATCGCAATGCTGGCCCGTATGGCATCCAGGAGTTTCCCGGAGGAGAGGACAACCCGTTCGCCGCTGTACAGCTCGGTAGCGACGATATACAGGGGCAGGACCGTATCGCCGAACGTTTTGTCACCGAAGGCCGTCTTCAGGCGGTCGTACATGACATTGCCATCGATCAGGCTGGACATTTCGGTGAAGCGCGTCTCCCCCGAGAGCGCCGACTTGAGGTTCGATGTGTAACCTTCGAAGACATCGCTGGTGAAAAGGGAGATCGTCAGGTGCTCGGCCTCACCCGGGTCCATGCCCAGGGCGATGCATGCGGCGTAGATGCTCCCGCCGCTGCAGCCCACAGCCAGCCCGGGAGCAAGACCTTCCCGGCGCAAGGCTTTGATGAGGCCCAGCGACGCAGCACATAATACGCCTCCCGAACCGATCACGACAGATAAACGGTTTTGTCTCATGGCTATTCCGCTTCCAGCAAACGCCTGACGTAACCCAGCTGTTCGTTCATCGCTTTTTCCCCCTGCTCGATCACATAGGGGATCTGGTCGGTGTCGAAGAGCCGGATCGGCCGCTCGAAATCGGGAAAGAGAGAGATGATCTCGGCATGGTGGGCCGCACTGTGGAAAGCAAAATTAGCCTGATACAGGTTGTTGGTCATCAGGCTGTTGATGTGTAAAGAATAGCGGCTCACCGAGCGGATTTTGCTCGGGTAGGGGCTCTGAAAGCCGAGCGCCAGGATGATATCGGCGCTTTCGCGGATGGCCACATCCACAGGCAGCGGGTTGGATGCCGACCCGTCGATCAGCAGGCGCCCATCCAGAGGCCAGGCTGGCCAGATATACGGGATAGCGATGCTGGCGCGGATCGCGTCGACCAGCTTTCCCGCACACAAAGCTACCGATTCGGCTGTATGAAAGTCAGTTGCCATCAGGTAAAGGGGAGTTCGCACATCTTCGAAGGTTTTCTCCCCGAAGACCGAGCGGAGTCTCGCCAGCATGATACGGTCGTCGACCATGCTGAAGCGCTCACTGAACCCGAACAATCCCGGCAGGATGGCGCTGGCCAGGCCGCCCCAGTTCCGTTTCTCTGTTACGGACTGGTTCCACAAGGTCCTGGTTTTTTCCACCGACTCGTCCAGTGAAAAGCCAAGAGCCATGCTCGCCGCATACAGACTGCCTCCACTGCAGCCCACGATCAAGTCGAAGTGGATGTTTTCCTTCTGCAGCACCTTCCACACACCCAGCGCGGCGGCACACTTAACCGAGCCTGCCCCGATGACCAGGGCAATCTTCTTTTTCCGGTTCATGCCTGTGGGACGAAGCTGGCTACGGCATCGCCGGAGTTGGTGAAGACCTTGGCGATGTTATTGAACCCCGACATCTTCAACACCTTGTCGATGCCGGGGTTGGAGGAGGCAATCCGCAAATCGCCGCCGTTCGAGCGGGTTTCCTTGACAGCGCCCAGCAGGGTGCGCAGGCCGGCGCTGCTCATGAACTCGAGACCGGTCAGATCCATGACCAGGTTGACGTGACCTTCGGCGATCTGGCTCACGATCACGCCTGCCATCTCGGCCGCGGTCAGCGCATCCACGCTGCCGCTCACAGCAACGACAGTCACTTCGTTTTCATGCCTCACCTCAGTTTTCATGCTCATCCTCCATTGTCTTTGCCAGATATTTGGTCAGTGTCATGGTGTTGCCGTCCTCGGTGGCCCGGTAGTCCATGCGATCTACAGATTGCTGGATAAAGAACAGGCCAAAGCCGCCCATCTCCCGTTCCTCGATCGGGGCATCCACATCCGGCAGCGGGGCGATGTCAGGCTCAAACGTGTGTCCGAAGTCGGTCAGGGCGATGGTCAGTTTATCGGGATCGATCTCCAGGTCAAGGATGATCGAGCCGGGATCCATGTTGGCATACCCATGGGTAATGATGTTAGTGCAGGCTTCGTCCACGGCCAGCTGGATATCGTACAAAATTTCGTCCGTAACCCCCGGCACTTCGCGGCAGCGCTCCTTGAGGAACTGGCGAAAATCGTTCAGGGACTCGAGATAGGCGGCGCGGGTGATGCGATGTGTCTCTGCCATAACGTCTCCTAATAGACGGCCTGCGGAAAAGTTTCGACGCCTGCGCGGCGTCCGATCTGTTTAACCATGCGGATCTTGTCCCAGCGCTGGTCGATGGCGTCCAGGATGCCGTCATGTATCGCCCAGGCGCGTCCCCGCACGCTTGCGGCCTGGTCCTGTTGTCGGAACGGAGAGCTGCCGTCCATGCAGGCGTACAGCGCGCCGCCGCGTTGGAACCCTCGGTGGATGTCGTCCATCAGCTTGTGGCCGCGCACATAGGCAAAACCGCGCCGCTCGAAGACCCAGGCGGAAGCGTAGGTAAGCGGCTCCAGGAAATAAGCGCGGTGCCCCAGCATGGCCAGAAAGGTATCGATGTGCTCGAAGAGAAGCTGCGAGCCGCCAAGGCCTGCACGGACCTGTCCCGGGGCAAGGCCAGCCGTTTTGGCCTGTCCCTCTGCTTCCAGGTTGCGGCGCAGCGTCCCGAACATCGTGGGCTGCCCGTCCGCAGTACGATCGATGGAAAAACGCGGCGCCATGGGATCATTCAGGACGATCAAATTCAGTTCGATACCGTTCAGAGAATTATCGGCCAGCTCCAGGGCAAAGTACTCATTCTCCGGGGCAGGGGAGCTGCGGACGGTGATCAGGACCTTTCCGCTTTCCGGCTCAGCCTGGAGATGGACCATCGGCTC
>DATAKV010000584.1:0-2501 GCA_036261375.1 Anaerolineales bacterium | reverse complement strand
CCAATACTCGTTGCAGCGAATAGTACTATCGTAAACCAATTCGCATCAGGAATTTCATGAAGCGCTGGGTCAGGGTCGGCTTTTCGACAAGACGCAGCGAATCGAACACATCCATTTGGGAGTCGAGGACTTTTAGGTGCTTGAGGTTGATGTTTGCCGCTGCCTTGCGGACAATGGAGTGCATGTCCCCTTCCCCGGCTTCCTCGAAGAGGGCCGCCGCCCGGTCATACTCGGCGAGCGCCTCCTTCCACTTTTTGAGTCCTTCCAATGCTGCGGCCCGGTTGCTGACAGCGATGCCCTGACGCTTGATGTCCCCGGCTTTTAGGAAGACGTCTTCCGTGCCGTCGGTGGCTTGCAAAGCGTCTTTGGCATTCCCCGCCTGCAGTAGAGCCACGCTTTCATTGTTCTTCATTTCGGCGGCGTTCAACTCATCCTTGCCGGAGGCGTATGCCTGGGCGGCCTGGGCAAACAGCCCGGCGGCGGCTTTGTAATTGGCTTTTCCATATTCTTCCTTGCCCTGCTTGGCAAGGGTGAGTGCATTGTGGTTCATGGATTAGTAGGTAATATCGAGGAGATTTTCGGCGACGGCCCGCAGCTTGTCACGCGACATACTGCTCAGCTTCATAGCCAGCTCCAGGTAGGGACGATTGACCGGCGTGGCAACGAACTGGCGCAGCTCGAGAGGCAATTCCAGAAATTCCCTGACCGCCTCTTCGCTGAGCATCCACTGGCCGATGGGTCCGTGGCGGTCGAAGAACGATTCGACCCGGCCGCCGAGCGCCGCCACAAGAACTTCGAGCTCCGGAAGCGGGATGGGGCTTTCCCCCAGCTCATAGGCTTTGATGCGCGCGCCGGCGATCCCCGTTTTATTTGCCAGGTTGCGGATCGACATGCTGGCATTCATACGTTCCTGCCGCAACAGCGCGCCGATCTTGCGCTGGCGGATCGTCATCAGCTTCGACAGGTCGATGTTCTTGATCGGGGATGTGTTCGTGGATTTGATCTCTTTGGACCAGAAGTGATCCAGAGGCAGGCCGAGGTAATAGACGAGCGCTTCAAGCTCGGGCAGGGACGGTGATCGTTCGCCTTCTTCGTAGGAGCGAAACAAACCCTTGCGGATGCCCAGGGCTTCGGCGCAATCCTGCACGCTCCTGCGCGCCGTCAGCCGCGCGTCGCGGATCAGTACTCCCAGTTTCTTCGTGCGAATGGTGGTCTGCGTTTTGGTATCCATTCATCCTCTGAGTCCCATTGCATTCCATGCATGGGTGATTTCCTGATTATAGCAGAAGCAGAAGAATACTATCGTCGCTGGCTGCCTGATGGCGGCATGAATATTTCGCCGCTGAGTTTAAAGCCTGCAGCCTCCAGCCGGGGACTAAAGATGGGACGAATGCCCGTCGCCTTTAGCTCTCCAAGTATTTTGCCATTTGCACCGATGCCTGTGGCATCGAACTTGAATATATCGGTAAGAACCACTATGTCACCTTCCATGCCAACCACCTCGGTGATTGCAGTGACTTTGCGTGTGCCGTCCTTCAGACGGGTCTGCTGGATGATCAGGTCCACAGCCGAGGAGATCTGCTGCCTGACCACCTTAAGCGGCAGGTCCATCCCGGACATGAGGACCATTGTTTCCAGACGTGAAATTGCATCGCGCGGTGTATTGGCGTGCAGGGTGGTCAGCGATCCGTCGTGACCGGTATTCATGGCCTGGAGCATATCCAGGGCTTCGCCGCCGCGACACTCACCCACGATAATCCGGTCGGGACGCATGCGCAGGGAGTTTCGGACCAGATCGCGAATGGTCACCGCGCCTTTTCCGTCTGTGTTGGCAGTTTTCGTCTCCATGCGCAGCACGTGATCCTGCTGCAGCTGCAGCTCGGCCGCGTCTTCGATGGTGACGATCCGCTCCTCCTCCTGAATAAAACTGGAAAGCACATTCAGGAGCGTCGTCTTGCCTGAGCCGGTCCCTCCGGAAATGACGATGTTCAGGTGCGCCAGCACACAGGCGCGGATGAACTCGGCCATGTTGGCAGTCAGCGAACCGAACTGGATCAGCTGGTCGATCGACAGCTTGTCCTTCTTGAACTTTCGGATGGTGATGGACGGCCCGTCGATGGAAACGGGTTGAATCACCGCGTTAACGCGCGAGCCGTCGGGCAGGCGGGCATCGACGGTGGGGCTGTCCGCGTCCACACGGCGGCCGAGGGGCAGGATGATGCGGTCGATGACGCGCAGGACGTGATCGTCGTCGTCGAAGGTGATCGGGCTGCGGGTCAGCTTCCCGCCCTTTTCAATGAACACCTTCTTCGGCCCATTCACCATCACTTCGCTGATATCCGGATCGTCGAGCAGGGGTTGGATGGGGCCATAGCCGGTCAGTTCATCGAGGATATCCTTGAACAACTGCTGGCGGATATCCTCCGGCAGGTTGACCTTCACCTGGGCGTATACATCGCTCAGACGCTGTTTCATGAACTCGGTACGCTCGGCGACCTGGA
>DATAKV010000559.1:0-3187 GCA_036261375.1 Anaerolineales bacterium | reverse complement strand
GGTACAGAGTCAGCCCTCTTCAATCATTACTATATCGCGGAGTACCGCACGTACAAGGGCTATGATAGCACCTTGAAGGTTGGCCCCTACTACTTCGGCTATCCCACGATGCCTGACTTCGTCGATCACTTCGCCTATCAGGATGGCATGCTGATCAACTACTGGGATACATCCCAGAGGAACAACCAGACCCGCCTGCACCCCGGACAGGGCTTGCTGCTCCCCATCGATGCCCATCCTCAGGCGCTCCTGCGTTGTGGTGGACCCGCGATCTGGCGCAACCGGATCCAGACCTACGATTCAACCTTCACCCTGGATCGTACCGACGGGATCTCCAACATACACCATGCTGGCAGCCTTTGCCCGGTTCCAAGTTTACCGGGAGTCAAGGTGTTTGACGACCGGAACACGTATTACGATCCGGCCAACCCGCAGGGCAGCGTGATGAACCCCAACACTGGAACACAGATCGTCATCCAGAGCATCAGCGCCCAGAACAGCTTCATGCAAATTGAAGTTCGCCCAGCCAGGTAATCCCGCTGATCTCAACCTGTAAACTGAGGCCCGCCTGTACAGGCGGGCCTCAGTTTTTGATACAGCCTTTTTCGAAAACCTGAACTTGTAACTAACAAATACCCAAAACGTCTTGTTTTAGAATTGGTTACAATTTTTATTGATTTTTACCATAAACTAATATAATATTCACAATAGCATAAGGTTTATAGAATCTGTTTGTCAAAGGCAAACCCATCGCGAGGTGGGGACGCAAAGTCATGGATCTGCCACGCTGATGCGTACGGCCTGACAGACCGCCAGACCGCCGATTTTTTTAATTCGGTGGTCTTCTCGTTATGGAGGTGATGCTGCAGAGAGTAAATACAATGTTTTGATACCATGAATATAAACCAACATTCAAGACTATCACGAGGAGATATAGTTCATGAAAGCAAAGTGGTTTAGTGTTTTTTCGTTAGTGCTGGTGCTGGCCGTAGCGCTCTCAGCCGTTTCACCGGTTGGCGCTCAGCCTGGCCTCAAGTCGAACGGGGGAGGGCACGTTGAAGAAAGTCCAAACGGTGTTTACATTGTTCAAATGGTCGATGAGCCTGTTGTTGCTTACAACGGCGGTATTCGAGGGCTTAGAGCAACCAAACCTGCTCCCGGCCAGAAGATCAATCCCAATAGCCCGGATGTCACCAGGTATGCTGGTTATCTAAGGGATAGGCATAACCAGGCGCTGGACAGAGTTGGCGGCCAGAAGGTTTACGATTACGTCTACAGTTACAATGGCTTTGCCGCTCGCATGAGCCAGGAGCAGGCGATCAAGCTGCTGTCGGTGGAAGGCGTCCTTGCAGTGAGCCCGGATGCGATCTATACCGTTGATACATCCTCCACCCCGGATTTCCTGGGCTTGACTGAAGCTGGTGGGTTGTGGGACCAGTTAGGCGGACAGGGCTCAGGTGGTGAAGATATCATTATCGGCATCGTCGACTCCGGCATCTGGCCTGAGAGCTTGAGCTTTACCGATCGGGTGGCAGATGGCATCCCCAGCTCCGACCCCGGTGCAAACCGGGCTTACCAGCAGATCCCCGGCTGGCATGGCAAGTGTACGCCGGGTGAGGAATTCAATGCATCCATGTGCAACCAGAAGCTGATCGGCGCCCAGTATTTCAATGCAGCCCAGGGCGGTGATGCCGGTATCGATGCAAGTCGTCCGTGGGAATTCAACTCTGTCCGTGACTATAACGGTCATGGTACGCACACAGCTTCCACCTCTGGCGGTAACTATAACGTTCCCACTACCGGTCCTGCGACGGTCTTTGGGTCGGTGAGCGGTATAGCGCCGCGCGCCCGTATCGCAGCCTATAAGGCTCTCTGGTCAAATGAAGATGCCTCCCAAGCCAGTGGTAATGGCGCTGATCTGGTTGCAGCCATTGACCAGGCGGTTGCCGACGGCGTGGATGTGATCAATTACTCCGTCAGCGGCTCCCTGACCAATTTCCGTGACGCAGCTGAAATTGCGTTCATGTATGCAGCCGATGCTGGCATCTTTGTAGCTACCTCGGCTGGCAACAGCGGACCGACTACCTCCACCGTCGCTCACCCCGGTCCATGGCTCACGACCGTAGCGGCGGGCACGCATAACCGCGATGGTCAGGGCTCCGTGACACTCGGGAATGGCGCGACTTATAATGGCGCATCTGTAGCGACTGCGGTTGGCCCGGCCCCCTTGATCGATTCGACGGCCGCAGGCATTGCAGGCGCTTCTGCCGGAGATGTGCAATTGTGTGTTCCCGGTACTCTCGACCCGGCCAAAGTGACCGGTAAGATCGTACTGTGTCTGCGCGGCGTGATCGCCCGTGTGGACAAGAGCCGAGCCGTGCTCGAAGCAGGCGGCGTGGGCATGGTCATGTACAACAACCCGGATAGCTCCCTGAACGCCGATTTCCACTTCGTGCCCAGCGTTCATGTGAACTCGGCCGCTGGCCTGGCAATCAAGGCGTATGCAGCGACCCCGGGTGCTACGGCCACGATCAACGACTCCACGATCGTCTATAACGCCGCTGCGCCGTTCACGGCCTCCTTCTCATCCCGCGGTCCGTTGCTGGCTGGCGGCGGCGACCTGCTCAAACCCGACGTGATCGCTCCGGGACAGGATATCCTGGCCGCGGTCGCTCCTCCAGGAAATGCGGGACGTGATTTCAATCTCTACAGCGGCACCTCCATGTCTTCTCCACATGTGGCAGGTCTGGCGGCGCTGCTCAAGGATCTTCATCCCAACTGGACGCCGATGATGATCAAGTCGGCGCTGATGACCTCCGCCTATGATATTCTCGACGGGCCGAACACCAACCCGCTGGTGATCTTCCGCCAGGGTGCAGGCCATGTGCGTCCGAACAGCGCAGCTGATCCCGGCCTGGTCTACAATTCCGGCTGGAACGACTGGCTTGCCTTCATCTGTGCCACTCAGCCTCAGGGGTTGGAAGCTACGATCTGTACTCCATTGTGGAACGCCGGTTATTCCAAGAATGCCAGCGACTTCAATGTTGCCTCCATCGCGATCGGTGACATGGCTGGCATCGAGACCGTTACACGCAAGGTTACCAATGTTGGCGGGGCGGCTGCCACTTACAACGCCTCCGTCACGGGCATGGCTGGCGTGAATGTCGTGGTATCTCCCTCATCACTG
>DATAKV010000554.1:0-4298 GCA_036261375.1 Anaerolineales bacterium | reverse complement strand
TGTACAGGAAGTATCCTAGCCCAATACTAGCCCAATACCAGGTCAATACTAGCTCCCTGCCAGCCTCCCCGCAGGCGGCTGCCGGAAAGAAGGAACCATGCCTAAAGTCAAACTCACCCCTCTCATGCTGGAGATCCACGGATCCCTGTATGAGGATATGGTCTTCAAGCGCACGTCGGAGGGCGAGATCATCGTCTCGAAGAAGCCGGATATGTCGAAGGTCAAATGGAGCCCGGAGCAGAAGAAACCCGCCGGCCCTTCGCAGAAGCCTCGGCCTATGCCACGGCTGCAAAGGCCAACCCGCAGGTCTGGGCCAAATACCAGCGGCGGGCAAAGAGGCTCAAGAAGCGCCCGCGGGACCTACCCATCTCCGATTTCTACAAGGGCAAGAACCTTCTAAAATAGGTCACGCTTGTAGCGTGACAATGCAGGAACAACGCAAGGGCACTTGAACCCGTCACGCCTTCGGCGTGACCTACATGCCATGCAGCCAGACCCGCATTACAGTACCAGAACAGCCTCTTTCCCTTGCTCCATTTCAGGAATATAGTTAACGGCAGGCAGTATAATTTTCAGCGGGCCGCCGGTCATGCAGGTTTATTGGTAAGCACTTGTGGGAGACGTAGAGGCCCCCCTGGCAAGAACCCTTCCATCCACTTATATAGTGCCGCATAATTAGCTTAACTTTTACTTGGATTTTCAACCTGCAAACCAAAACGAAAAGTAAAGATAATTATGAGACAAGCGGTAAGTACTTTCCTATGCAATACCAGACAGCACATCATGCACCCCTCGAGCAACCCGTCAGCCTGACCAGGGAAGCCTTGCGCAGCCTGGAATGGCTGGCATTGGGCCTGATCCTCGTCGCCGCCCTTGCCGTACGTTTGTACAACCTGGGTTCGTTCCCGGATACGCTCCTGGCCGACGAGGCCGACAACGCTCAGGACTCGCTGCGCATCCTGTATGGGCAGCCTCCCGCCAACGGTTTCTTCGGCGTGGACTGGACGTCCCAGCCCGCCTTCAGTATCTACAAGGGCGCGGCCTTCATTTCCCTGTTCGGCTTCACGATGACGGCCATCCGCCTGCCCAGCGCCCTGATCAGCGCCCTGGCTCTCCTCCCCTTTTATCTTTTGCTGCGACGACAGTTCTCGCTGACGGCTTCCCTCCTGGCAGCGGTCCTGCTCGGCACGAGCGTCTGGTATCTGAACTTCTCGCGCAGCGGCTGGAACATCGTCGACCTGTGCTTCTTCATGCCGATGGCCCTGCTCTTCCTGATGCGCGGGCTGGACAGCCTGGCCCCCGAAACGCCTCCACGCCGGAGAGGGGTCGATTTCGTCGCCTCCGGCTTCTTCTGCGCCCTGGCGTTGTATGGCTATCCTGCCGGGCGGGCGGTCGTCGTGGCCCTTGGCCTGTACCTGCCCCTGGCCCTCTACTTTTACCGCACGCAGGTTCGCCAGGTGCTGCTCGGCCATGTGGTGATCGCCGCTGTGACAGCGCTCCTGTTCGCCCCGCAGGCGCTCTACGCCCTGCGCAATTGGGAGCACTTCAACGGCCGCACCGGCGTGGTATTCCTGCTGAACAACCCCGAATTCCAGGCCGATCCCCGCGGAACTCTGATGCACCAGCTCTCCTGGAACCTGCGCGGTCCCTGGGACGGGCGGGTCAACAACACGCCGCAGTATTCCCCGGCCGGGGAGCCGCAGCTCGACCGCTTGAGCGGCGTTCTCGTCCTGGCGGGCATTCTCATGACCATGGCTCTCCCCCGCCTGCGCAGTCAGCCCGAGACCTGGCTGTGGTGGCTGATGCTGCTGAGCATCTGGTTCTTCACCCAGATCCTGACTGCCAACACCCCCAACGGCGCCCGCGGTCTGGCCTACCTCCCGGCGTTGTATTACTTCGCCGCGGCCGGCCTGGATGGTATCCTGCGGCTGGCGCATTACACCTTTGAGAGGCTGAGCCTCTCCCCCGCCTGGGGAAGTGTTCTAAAGAATACGGCAGTGTTTCTTCTGGCCGTCCTCGTGGCAGCCGGCGGATATGCAAATCTAACCCATTATGCTGCCTGGCAGATGAACCCGCAGACGCGTCAGGCCCGCTACCTGTACGTGACCGCCCGGGAATTCCCCGACTGGGCAGCAGCGATCGAGAACCTGGCAAAAACGGGTGGCGGCAAAATGAACGTCGGCCAGTGGCGCGAAATGCATCCGATCCCTGACATTGCGAATCCGCACTAGCGCTCATGAACACAAGGGTATGATTCTTCAAACAACCTATGGACCACCCTGCTGACATCCGGCCGCAATCATTTTCTCAGCCCGCCTCCATGGAGGCGGGTGTCACGCGTTCACTGCTGACCCTGCTGCTGTCGGTCCTGTTCGGCGGCGTAGTCGTCTGGCAGCTTCGCCAGGCGTGGGCGAAGGACGCGCTCTGGCCCTGGGGTCTGCTGCTCATCGTCATGTTCGTTGCAGCAGGCGCACTCCGCCGGCTGGACCTGTGGCTGCCGGGTGAGCCGCTTCTGCCGCGGCTGGCCGCCGCGGCGAACCCGAGAAGGAGGGCATTGGGCGCTTTGTGCATGGCCCTGGCCCAGCTGCTGATGGCCTGGATCGTCCTGAGGCTGGTCCCCGATTACCGGACGATGTGGCCCGGGACGGTTCTGCCCTGGCTGCTCTCCATGCTCCTGATGCTGGCCGGCGCCTGGCTGCTCGGCGCAGTCGGCAGGGCCTCGCCCCGTGCGGCGACCGCCTCCACCTGGTGGAGCGATTCGCCGCGCAGCCGGAGATTGGAGGCTGCCGCATTTGTGCTGATCCTGCTCCTGGCGGTGTTCCTGCGCACCTGGCACTTCGAGAGCATCCCGCCCGGCATCTATGTCGACGAGACCAACGCCGGGTTGGATGCCCTGTACATCCTGGAGGGTCGCAGCGTTTCACCCTTCGGCACCGGCTGGTACGGGACGGCGAACGGCTACATCTATTACATGGCCGGCATGATCAAGCTCTTCGGGGCCGGATGGATCAGCCTGAAGTTGGTCTCGCTCATTCCTGCGATCCTCACGATCCCCGCCATCTTCTTCCTGGGACGTCTGATGTTCGGTCCGGCCGCGGGGCTGGGAGCCATGTTCCTGCTGGCGGTCAGCCGCTGGCACCTGAGCATGAGCCGCTGGGGCTGGAACGAGACCGCCCCGCCCCTGTTCCAGATCCTGGCGACGTTCTTCCTGATCCGCGGCCTGCGGGACCGGCGTGCCTTCGATTACGCCCTCGGCGGCCTGCTGATGGGATTGTCGATCTATACCTACCTCAGCGCACGTCTCGCTGCGGCGACCCTGCTGCTCTACATCCTGTTCTGGGTGCTGTCCGATCCATCCGGACCCGTCGCTGCCCTGCGGCGCAGCTGGCTGGGGTTCGCCATCTTTGCTATTGCGGTGCTGGTGGCTGTGGCACCGATCGCCGTGACCTACATCTCCGAGCCGTTCACCATGAACAACCGCGTGGCGGAGATCAGCATCTTCCGCGACGTGCGCGAGCAGAACAGCTTCCAGCCGCTCCTCCAGAACATCGGCGACATGCTCAAATTCTTCCACCAGACCGGCGACCTGCAGGGCAAACACAACC
The DNA here is from genome assembly GCA_036261375.1 of Anaerolineales bacterium. Classification (GTDB taxonomy): domain Bacteria; phylum Chloroflexota; class Anaerolineae; order Anaerolineales; family Villigracilaceae; genus Defluviilinea. Next base: position 693 of record DATAKV010000554.1, on the reverse strand, counting down.
TGCCCGGCGAGCCGATGGCCGATCCGGTCACGGGACTGTTCTTCGCCATCGGCCTGGGGTATGCCATCCTGCGCTGGCGCGACCAGCGTTACTTCCTGCTGGTCGCCTGGCTGGTGCTCGGGCTGGCCGGCAGCTTCCTCAGCTCACAGCACGAATCGCCGCAGTCCTACCGCTCGCTGACGGCGCTGCCGGCGGTCATCCTGCTGGCTGCCGACGCCCTGGAACGGGGCCTGCGGGCCGTCTACCGGACCCTCCAGGATAACGCAGGTGGTGAGTCTCGATCCACTAACTGGGCAGCAGCCATCACAGGCAGCATCGCCCTGCTTCTGCTAACCGGAGCGGCGCTCTGGGAGTCGACCGTCTATTTCGGGCGCCAGGCAGCCTCCCTGGATGTGGTGCGCGGCTTCAACCCCAGCGAGAACCGGGTGGCGGACGAAGTCATTGCCTCCCTGCAATCGGAGCGCGAGATCTATCTATCACCCCGCTTCTCCGAATATTCCCAGCTGCGCTTTCTGGTCTACGGTGTGGTAAAGGAACAGACCGGCGAGAACACGCTCGACGACAAGCCCTACCGCACGCTCCTGCCGGAGACCGACCTGCCCCTCCAGGACACGGGCCGGGATGTGCTGATCCTGCTCGACAGCACCTACTGGGAACTGCGCCAGTACATCCTGTCGTTCTATCCCGAAGCAA
>DATAKV010000549.1:0-6709 GCA_036261375.1 Anaerolineales bacterium | reverse complement strand
TGTACAGTCCCGGTTCTCGAAGCTCCCCGCCAAGAGCCAGCGTTCCATCCGCCGGGGCCTTTACGGACTTATCTTCCTGATCGTGCTCTATCTGCCGGCGATCCTGGGGCTTTATCTCACCGAAGTGATCAATGCCACCGGCCTGATGATCCTTATGGGCCTCGGGTTGAATATCGTGGTTGGTTTTGCCGGATTGCTTGACCTGGGCTATGTGGCCTTCTACGCCATCGGCGCGTACACGGTCGGTGTGCTGACGAACCTCAGTGGTGAGCTGACCTGGGCGGTAGGCATGAATTTCTGGCTGGCCCTGCCGATCGCAGTCGCCCTGGCTACGATCGCAGGCATTATCCTGGGCATCCCGGTGCTTAATATGCGCGGCGACTATCTGGCCATTGTCACCCTGGGTTTCGGGGAAATCATCCGCATCATGGCGCTGTCCGATTTCCTAAAGCCGACCATCGGAGGCTCACAAGGCATCGTCAGCATCCCTCCTCCCCAGTTCATCCAGACACTGATCAATAATCCGCAGACACTTTATTATGTGATTGTCGCAGGCTGCCTGCTGGCGTTGTTCATTGGCCAGCGCCTGCGTGACTCACGCCTGGGCCGATCCTGGAAAGCCATGCGCGAGGACGAGGACGTAGCACAGGCCATGGGCATCAACCTGGTTGCAACCAAGCTCCTTGCGTTTGCCACCGGCGCGGCGTTCTCCGGTTTGAGCGGTGCGATCCTGGCCATCAAGCTTGGAACGATATACCCGCACAGCTTTGCCCTTCTGATCTCGATCAACGTTTTGGCCCTGATCATCGTCGGCGGGATGGGCAGCATCCCGGGCGTGTTCGTAGGCGCCCTGCTTCTGGTGGGTCTGCCGGAACTGCTGCGTGAGTTCGCCGAGTACCGCCTGCTGATCTATGGGGCCCTGCTGGTCGTGATGATGCAGGTCCGCCCTGAAGGCTTCTGGCCGGAGGCAACCCATAAACGCGAACTGCACCAGACCACACCGGATGTCGTCCAGGCAGACACACTTCAGGTTGAGGTATAGGAGCGTCGACCATGGCACCCATCCTTGTAGCAAAAAGTGTCACCAAGCAGTTCGGCGGGTTGATCGCGGTCAACAAACTGAGCGTGGAGATCCCCGAGCAGTCCATCTCCAGCATTATCGGCCCCAACGGCGCCGGGAAGACCACCTTCTTCAACTGTATTACGGGTTTTTATACACCCGAGAGCGGGGAGATCTTCTTCCGCGGCAACCGCATCGACGGTTTGCGCCCGGACCAGGTTACCCAGCTGGGCATCTCCCGAACCTATCAGAATATTCGCCTGTTTGCGAACCTGACTGCCATCGAGAACATCATGGTCGGTTATGACCCGCATTTGAAAACCGGCTGGCTGGATGCCGTACTACGTACCCGCCGCTATCATGAGGATGAAGAAGCGGCCCACCGGGAGGCGATCCGCCTCCTGCGCTTCGTAGGCCTGGCCGGCTCAGGCGACCAGATCGCCCGCAACCTTCCGTATGGCGCTCAGCGGCGGCTGGAGATCGCGCGGGCCCTGGCCAGTAAACCGGGCCTGCTGCTGCTCGACGAGCCTACGGCCGGTATGAATCCACACGAAACCGTGGAGATGATGCACTTCATCCGCAACCTGCGCGACAGCCTGGGCACTACGATCATGCTGATCGAGCATGACATGCGCCTGGTCATGGGTGTGAGTGAGCAGGTCACGGTGCTCGACTTCGGTGAAAAGATCGCCGAGGGTCTGCCTGCCGAGATCCAGAGCAACCAGCGCGTGATCGAGGCGTACCTCGGCCGCGGTGCTGCAACCGAGGGGATGTCCACCTCACAAGCCGGAAATACAACAACATAGGATAGCCACCGATGTCCATGCTAACCGTCGACAACGTACACACGTATTATGGCAATATCCATGCTCTCAAAGGCGTTTCCCTGAACATTGAAAAAGGGGAAATCGTTACCCTGCTCGGGGGCAACGGGGCAGGAAAAACGACCACCTTACGGACGATATGTGGCCTGTTGAAACCGCGCGAAGGCGCAGTCCACCACAATGGTGAAGATCTTCTCAAATACAAGGCACACGAAATCGTCTATAAAGGCATCTCCATGGTCCCCGAGGGACGGGGCGTCTTTGCCCGCCTCACCGTGACCGAAAACCTGGAGATGGGAGCCTACAGCCGCAGCGACAACCAGGAAATCCAGCGTAACATGGAGCGGATCTACAGCCTGTTCCCCCGCTTGAAGGAGCGCCGTACCCAGGTGGCCGGGACGCTCTCTGGCGGCGAGCAGCAAATGCTTGCCACAGGCAGAGCCCTGATGTGTAATCCCAGCCTGCTTCTCATGGATGAACCATCCATGGGACTTGCACCGGTCCTGGTCGAATTGATCTTCGACACCATCCAGCAGATCAACCGTGAAGGGACGACCATCCTGCTCGTGGAGCAGAACGCACTGATGGCGCTGGGTATCGCCCACCGCGGCTACGTTCTGCAGACCGGCCAGATCGTCCTGAGCGACACGGCCGAGAATCTGAAGAAAAATCCCACCGTGCAAAAAGCCTATCTTGGCGTGGAATAAAGTACCAGATCGTAAAAGGCGCAGAGAAAACCACTCTGCGCCTTTTTTTTCAGGCAATAGACTGTCAGGGCCGGACCCCGCCATCCCGGCTGAACCCAAAGCTGGCGACAGTGACCGGACGATAATCGAATCCCATGCTTTCCACCCGCAGTGTATGATCTCCAGGCTCAAACCCGGAAACCTCGATAAAACCGCCATTCCGGCCGGATTTCGACCAGATGTCCGCCGTCTTGCCTCGCCAGACCTCCTGTCCATCGAAGAGGACGCGTGCCCAGCCAATCATTGGCTCACCCAGAATCTGAACGCCTATGAACGAATAGGTCTCATCGAAGGAAGCCTCGATCCAATCGCCGTTCCACCACAGGACGCGCTGCAATCCGTAGGGAATGCTCTCCTCAGCAAAGGCGACGGTAATACCCGGCGGAGGTGCCGTATCGGCGGAGTTGGCATGAGCATAGATATCCGGCGGTCTTTCGAAAAAGCGGCTATCGCCTCCGTAGACGGTCACCTGTAACGGTTCCTGCGGATCGATGGATGCGGGGTTGGGAATCTGTCCCAGCTCACAACCAGGAGGCTGGTCTCCGCCGCCGTTTGAGGATCCAGAATCGGAGCAGGCCTGCCAGCTTTGCTCGGTCAGGTTTTCGGCTCGCAGGTCGAAAGCACATGGATCGTCCACCGTTTCCAGAAGGAGTCGCCCATCCGCGATGCTCCACCTGTATGCGCCGGTATTCTCCGGGCAGTAGGGATCGTTGAAGATGAACAGACGGTCGTCCGAAACCGTATAGGATGCGATGCTGCGCCAGTCATTCACCTCATAATAGATGCGCATCACCCCCCGATCGAACTGTAGTTTCCAGATGCCCCCTGCAACCCTGTAATCCGCACACCGCAGGCAGCGCCACCACTGCGGCCAGGATTGGTTTACCTTGGCGTACAGTCCATCCAGTGGACTGTCGGATGCTTCCGGCAGGGGCGTAAAATAAGCAAAGGGCGTTGATCCCTGGAAGGAATCCCACACATTTGTCGGGGTCGCCGCGGTTGATACAGGATCATCCGTGACAGGGAAAGGAGAGGGACCTGCCGCCTCTGTGCGGCGAAAAAGCTGGGAGCCGAGGAGGATCAACACAAGAAAAGTACCCAGTACTAGAAAAGTCAGTAATGCTTTGTTCTTGGTCATGCCCTGTTTCTCCAGTAAAATTAGGTTTTAAGTAGTACCACTGGTCGGCGATTATACCTTTTTGGTCCGATTAGACCCCAAATCCTCTCAGGAGACGATATGCTGATTCTTACAGCGGATGAGGTCCGCAAAGCGTTACCGATGAAGCAAGCGATCGAGGAGATGAAGAAGGCCTACGCCTCTCTCTCTGAGGGGACGGCAGTGGCGCCGCTCCGGACGAGTCTCCCCATCCCAAACAGTGAAGCGCTCAGCCTGTTCATGCCGGCCTACGTCAGTGCCCAGAATGGGAACGCCCTGGCGGTCAAAGTCGTATCGCTGTTCCCCGGCAACCCCGCCCGGGGCCTTGCTTTCATCCAGGCAGCGGTGCTCGTTTTCGACGCAGAGACAGGACAGGCCATCGCCCTGCTCGAAGGCAGTTCCCTGACCGCCATCCGGACCGGCGCGGCAGGCGGCGCGGCGGTGGACCTGCTGTCCCGCCCCGATAGTAAAGTGGCAGCCATCTTCGGAGCAGGCGCCCAGGGACGCACCCAGCTGGAAGCCGCCAGTGAGGCACGCTCTCTGGAAACTGCTTTTGTCTACGATGCAGATGCGAACAAGGCAAAGACATTCGTGGAGGAAATGCGCGGCCGGGGTTCCATTCCCTCAGACCTGCGGGTTGCATCGAGCCCCCGGGAGGCGATCGAACAGGCCGATATCATCTGTACAGCCACGACTTCGACGACCCCTGTGTTCGACGACCGCGACGTCCGGCCCGGGACCCATATTTCGGCGGTCGGCTCCTATACGCCTGATATGCAGGAGGTCCCTGCAGAGACGCTCCTGCGGGCCAGGATCTTCATCGACTCGCACACCGCATCCATGGAGGAAGCAGGCGATCTCCTGAAGCCTATACGGGCGGGGTTGTTCGGTCCATCCCATATTTGTGGCGAATTGGGCGAGGTCATCCTGGGGAAGATCCCGGGCAGAGGGTCGCCTGATGAAATTACCTACTTCAAATCGGTGGGCATCGCGGTGCAGGATGCACTTGCCGCCCGGGTGGCACTGACGAATGCCCGCGAAATGAACCTCGGCACAGAAGTGGATTTCTAGAAATCCTGGCGAGTGGACGGGTTGACGACGTGAATTTATCCACTGCAGGCGTCTCCATGCTCGACTAGCGCGCTTCGAAGAAGAACGATCAATATAAGAGTACAATGTAGTTTAATCAAGCACAAAGGGCACAAAGCCCACAAAGTATTTTGTCTTAAGGGATTGTTTCCGTAGAGACCTTTGTGGCCTTCGTGTTTAAAGAGGATTATGCCATCCGCTGAAATCATTACCATTGGAACAGAGATATTACTCGGTGAGATCGTAGACACCAACACACGCTATATTGCGCGGACCCTGCGCGGCATGGGCGTGGACCTGTACCGCACCATCACCATCGGCGACAACGTGGACCGCATCGCCGAGGCCATCCGGCACTCGATGCAGCGCGCCGAGATCGTCATTACCACAGGCGGGCTGGGTCCCACTGTAGATGACCCAACCCGCGAGGCGGTAGCGAAGGCGGCCGGGGTGGAGACGGAATTCCGCGACGACCTGTGGGAACAGGTGGTAACCGTCATTTCACGCTATGGCCGTAAGCCCTCTGAGAATCAGAGGCGGCAGGCCTATGTCCCCAAAGGTGCGATCGGCATTCCCAACCCGGTTGGCACCGCGCCGTGCTTTATCCTTGAGACCGAGCGGAATGCCGTGATTTCCCTGCCCGGGGTGCCCAATGAGATGGAGCACATCCTGCACGAGTCAATCATCCCCTATCTGCAGGAACGCTTCGATCTGGACCAGATCATCAAGATCCGCATCCTGCACTGCGCGGGCCTGGGCGAAGGCACGATCGACGAAAAGATCGATGACCTGGAAACGCTCAGCAATCCCACCGTGGGACTCGCTGCACATACCGGTGTCGTCGATATCCGCATTGCGGCCAAGGCAAAAAACGAAGCCGAGGCCGATGCTATGATAGGGAAGATTGAGGAAAAAATCCGGGAGAGACTGGGCGATGCAGTCTTCGGCGCGGATGAGGAAAGGCTGGAGGATGTTGTCCTGAACGCGGTCGCCAGACGCGGCTGGATCTTGGTCGGGGTCGAATCAGGGTTGGATGGTCTGCTCGCTCGAAAGATTCCCCATACCATCTCCCTTTCGGACCTGTCCCCGGATGCACTCCTGGCAGCGCTGCGCGCCGCCCGTGCCGATGCCAGCGCCGATGCGGCCCTCGGTGTCGCTGTGTATCTTGAAGAGCGGACCGCGGCGATGGCCCTGATCACACCCCAGGGCGAAAAAACCCATCGCATCACTTATGGCGGACCGCCGCGCAGCCTGGCGCGCTGGTCTGTCAACCTGGCGCTGGACTGGCTGCGACGCCGTGCCCTGGAGAGGGAGTGACATGCCGCCGCGCAGGAAGAAATCACATGCCTGGGTGTACATGATCTGGGGGATCAACGGGCTTGCCCTTGCTTCCTTTATCGGCTTTCTGGTCTTCTCAAGGACCGATCTGTATGTGTCGGCAGCGGTGGAAGTCACCGAAACTCCCCGTCCGGTGGAAACCATCGAACTTCCTCCCACAAGTTTTTTCCTGCCAACGTTAACACCAAACCCGCACTACACTCCGCCGGTCTTCGAAACGTCCACACCGTTTTTGCTGGCGTATGGCCCCCGTCCATCCGTCGTCGGATTTTCTGTGGCAGGCCGGCCCATCGAAGCCTATACCTTTGGCACAGGCGAGCGGCAGTACCTGATCGTGGCCGGCATCCATGGTGGATACGAATGGAATACCATCGCCCTGGCAAATGAATTGATCGAATACATCATCGACAATCCGGATGTGATCCCGGATGAGGCGACCCTCTACATCATCCGCAACATGAACCCGGATGGGGAGGCCCGTGCCCACGATGTAGAA
>DATAKV010000325.1:0-8271 GCA_036261375.1 Anaerolineales bacterium | reverse complement strand
CAACATGGCAACCAGGGCAGCGATCAGGCGGGTTCCCAGAAGAGTTGTAGAACCGACCTTAATGGTGCCTGCTGAAAAATCCACATTGTAGGGGGAGGTTGTAAAGGCAGCCGTTCCCAGACCGATGATGATCATGTTTACCGAGAATGTGGCTAACAAAGACGACAGATGCGGGGCGTTGATCACCCGGTGGACTGCGACCGCATAGATCACAATCCCAATCAGTAACCCCAGAATGGCGACCGGGATCAAGCCTATGTATGGATTGAGGCCTGTTTTTGAAAACAGGAAGAAGGTCCCGAACATTCCGAGTGCAATGATGGGACCATGGGAGAGATTGATGACATTCATCACTCCCCAGATCAAAGTTAGTCCCATGGCAGCCAGGCCATACACAAATCCCAGTAGTATGCCGTCCGGTAGTGAAGCAAGTAAAAGGCTGAATTGTTGCATGGTCGACTCCCGAAATAATGGATGGAGACCCATCCCCTTATTGAGGGGATGGGTCTGTCAGCAGGGTTAAGGTGCAGGAATAGGATAGAGTGGCTCGGCATTCGCTACGTTCGCGGGCCAGATGACTTTGCGGACCATCTCGCCAGCGTCATCCTTCTGCCATTGTGCGACGACCATTTCATGGCCGATCTGTAAACCATGGGCTTCGGGCGAAGTATCGAATTTGATACCGCCGTAGAAGGTAAAGATATCCATGGCTTCGAGAGCGGCCTTCACAGCTTCGGGATCCGTCGAGTCGGCATCCTCGATCGCCTTTTGGAGAACGAGGCCGGCCACATAGCCACCGGCAACATGGTAGGTCGGCTTTTCGCCCGTCATTTCCTCGTAGGCAGAGGCGAATTCCTCACCGGTCAAACCATACCAGGGTCTCCCCAGCGCTTCAGCTTCTTCCGGGGTGTGTGTGGCTGCCAGCTCCCACTGGCTGGAAGTCGAGACGCCCAGGGCAGCGTCTCCCAGCTCCGGGAACTTGGAGTCGGCTGGGGCCACCAGCAGGGATATAAACTTCAATCCCACATTGCGTTCGTAGAGCTGCCTTGCAAAGGTGCTGCCATCCGGATAGTGGCCGCCTCCCAGCAGGACCGTTGCCCCCGAGTCGACGATCTTATTGATCACCGGACCAAAATCATTGGTCTCGGATGCGTAGCCTTCTTCCAGCACAACATCGAAGCCCTGCGATTCAAGATAGGGTTTCAGACCTTCGACCACGGAGGTGGAGAATTTGTCATTCTCGTGGACTACCGCCACCTTGGCCTCTGGATCGAGGGTCTTGAGCATGTCCACCGTGCTGATCAGGTACAGGCTGCCGGGGGTATACAGCTGGAACAGGCTTGTGTTGCCGGTCTTATAGGCGTCATCCTCAGCCGCCCCGGCTGTGATCATCACTTTGCCGTTCTGCTCGGCGATGATGGATGCTGCAGCGGTCAGGCCCGATGAGTATGGACTGATCAGGAAGTCCGCGTTGTCCTCGGTGATCAGACGCGTGTAAAGCTCCTGTACGCGCTCTTTGGCCGATTCGTCATCGTATGTTTGTGCGGCGATCTTTACAGCGGTGCCGTCACTCAGTTTAATCCCTCCGGCTTCATTGACCTGGTTCATCCAGAGATTGAATCCAGCAACCTGGCGCTTGGATGACACTTCCTGGGCTCCGGTGAGAGAGGATGTGAAGCCAATGGTGATTGTTTCCTCGGGCATAGCAGGAGCATCGGTCGCCGCGGGTTGTTCCTGCACGGGGGCGTCGGTCGCCTCCGGAGCAGCAGGCGCGTCGGTGGGTGCGGCGCCTGGTCCACAGGCCGAAAGGATCATGCCTATCAGGACCAGGATTGTGAACAGATTGAAGAATGAGCGTTTCATGGATGCCTCCTCCAAAGGCGAAATAGGGAACTGGCATGGAACCATTCCATCCTGTTTTCATTGTAGGAGGAGGGCAAAAATAAAACCTAAAAATCGATGGGGGAGTTGTAAAAAAAGTATAAAGATTTTAGGCGTCGAACCGGTAGCCGATCCCGTGCTCGGTGTACAGGTAGTGGGGGTGGAGCGGATCCGATTCGATCTTCTGGCGCAGTTTTCCAACGTAGACGCGCAGGTATTCCGATTCATCCCCATATTCCGTCCCCCAGACGTTTTGCAGGATGACCCGGTGATGCAGCGCCTTGCCGGCATGCTTCATGAAATATACGAGCAGATTGAATTCGGTAGGCGTTATTTCGATCTCCTTACCCCGAACGCTGACCCGGTGACGCTCCAGGTCAACTTCGATCTCGCCGCGTACGATCTTTTCCTCATTGTAGGCTGGCTCGGCCCAATCGGCGCGACGCAGGACCGCCTTGACGCGTCCCAGCAGCTCTCCAACCCCGAAGGGCTTTGTCAGGTAGTCATCGGCGCCCATATCGAAGGCATGCACCTTGTCTGCTTCCTCTCCCATGGCGGTCAGGATGATAATGGGCACATGAGACTCCTGCCGAATTCGTCTTGTAGTTTCCAGTCCATCCATGTGCGGCATCATGATATCCATGATGACAAGCTGAACAATCTCATTCTTGAAAATCGCGAGCGCTTCCAGGCCGTTCGACGCCGTCAACACCTTATAACCGCGCACTTCCAGGTTGCGCCGCACAAAATCGCGCAGGGGTTTTTCATCGTCCACGACCAGGATCTGGATGTTCATGCACGATTCTCCGGGAGATGCTTCTTATAGGATCGTATTGACCGGGTCCGCACGGGAATCGTAAAGGCGATACAGGCCCCTGGCTCCCTGTTTTCCGCCCAGATCCGGCCGCCATGTGCCCGCACCAGCCCCTGACAAATTGCCAGACCCAGACCTGCGCCGCTTGTAAGGCGGGCGAGACTTTCATCGACTCGGTAAAAACGGTCGAAGATCCGCTTTCTGTCGTTCTCGGGAATGCCCGGACCGTCATCCAATACCTGAATGAGAAATTCCTTTTCCTGCCTTCCCACATCCACGGTAATTTTGGCGTGTTCACCTGCATACTTAACGGCATTCTCGATCAAGTTGCGCAGGATCGACTCGAGCCGGGGAGGGTCAGCATAAAGTCCTGGCAGCCCGTCAGCTATCCGGCACTCGAATGTATTGCCTGGCAGTAGTCGTGCCTGCCGCGCTGCCCTGTTGACCATTTCTTCGGGATCGCATTTTTCATACACCAGCTTCAGCGATCCCGCTTCAATGCGCGACAAATCCAGGAGGTTGTTCACCAGGTTCGTCAGGCGATCCGATTCATCGGAAATGATGGTAAGAAATTCATGCTGAGAAGCGCGGTCCCATTCCACATCCTCTGCCAGCAGGGTGGATGCGTAGCCCTTGATCGCGGCAAGCGGCGTACGGAGTTCGTGAGACACCGTAGACACCAGACTCGTTTTCATGCGATCCAGCTCGCGGTCTGCAGTAATATCGTGGAAGAAGATCCCACGCCCGATGGGGACCGCCTCCTCATCATTAACGTTAAAGACCTGCAACCGGAGGTGGACCCGGCGGTCTGCCTGTTCCTGCGTGATCTCGAGGGTCCTTTCCCCTTTTCTGTTCAGGAGTTTCTGAAGGCTGCTTGTATCATCCGGCTTTTCCGATGTCCTGGCGATAATGTTTGCAAGGACTTGCTCGATATGCATCCCTGTCAGGTTCCTGGTGGCGATCCCTGTCAGCTCATGGATCCGTTTGTTGGCATAAATGACATTGCCTTTCAAATCGCCGAGAATCAGCCCATCGTGCAGAGATTGGACAAGCGCTTCAAGTCGATGGGTCTGCTCACGCAGGCGCATGTCACTGCGCTCATAGAGCAGTGCGTTCTCGATTGCCATGGCGGCATGGTTCGCAAAACTGGTCAGGAGTTGAATCTCATTTGGCGTAAAAACATGAGGTGTCGGATGGAACACCAGCAGCGCAGTTGGCGGCGCGTACTGGGTGTTGAGGGGCACAGCCAGGATGGCGCGATACCCCTCTGCGCGCGCCCGCTGGCGTCGGACCGCATACGAAGGATCGGTCTCGGTATCGCTGACCTGGATCGGTTCTCTGGCGTGCAGTGAGCGGATCGTCACCGCGTCGGGCTCGGTGGGCTGGATCGAAAGCTGCTCGATAAATTGTTTGGAGAGGCCTCGGCCTGCCCTGATGCGAAAGCTCCCATTTACCTCGTCCAGCGAGATGACCGCGTACATCTTGATGCTCAGCAATCGTCCCATCTGCTCAAGAATGCGATCGAGCACGGTCTCAGGGTCGAGCGTCGAGACGACGGCCGTGCTGGTCTCGAGCAGTGTTGCCTGCTCCTTTATCCGTTCGGCGATCGAATCCTTCATGTGAAGGATACTGCGGATCAAATGGCCGATCTGGTCGTGACGGGCGGACTCCGTTTGAAGGTGCTGCTGTTCTTGCGGGCTAATTGGCTGGTTGAGACCGATCGCTTCACTGATGGGACCTAGCCGCTCGATGGGACGAATCACGCGCAAGGTAAGAGTTGCCCAGAAGAAAAGCCCGATCAGAAGGAACGTGGCTGCCGCAACCAGGACAATTCGTCTCAGGATGATCTGCGTGGCGAACGCAGCAGAGGTTGGCCGGCTGACAATCACTTCCCAATCGATATCCACTACGGGAGCATGGGTGTAGAGCCGCTCTTCCCCATCGATAGAGTCCATGGTCTGAGAATGGCTCTGGTCGTCGAAATTGACAAGATAATCGTTCGGGATGAGCCTGCCCGCAGGCTGGAGAAGGAAATCGGGATCGGGATGGGCAATGATCTGATCGGCAGAATCGAGGATGGTGACCTGCAGTCCCTCCTCTGACTGGTGTTCGGAGATGATCGCAGTCAGTGTTTGGCTCAGGCTCTCCAACCGGATGTTTGCACCCACAAGTCCAAGAAATTCACCCTCTACAGACCAGATGGGCATGACAGCTGTGGCGACTGCCTGGTTGGTCGTCGGCGAGATGCGGCCTTCTGAAACCAGCGGCTCGTCTGTAGCCAAGGCCCGTTTGTAATAATTTCGGATCGAAAAATCATCCCCAACTGTTGAGGTGGGACCCACCGGATAATGATAGACCATGATTCCATCTGCATCCAGGCGGTAGACCAGGTTGATATCCGGCGACGTTTGTAGGATGATCCGAAAAAGCTCGTCCATGCGCGGGATGTCTGCACGGATCACTTCCGGCTCGCCTGACAGCCCCCGCACAACACTCAGCGATTTTGAGATGGCAAGATCGGCTTCCTGGGAAATGGATCGTGCCAGCGAAAGGTCACTGGCCTGGACGTCCTCGCGAATCCGCACACCGATCCATCCATCAAAGATCCACAGTGTGGCAAGGAATGGGACGATCAACAATAAATAGAGTGCAAGCAATTGCAGACCCAGATCGCTACGGAAATCAAACCAGCGACGCATCGGATCCTTACTTGGCAAATTCCCGAACGGCGCCCCGGCTGACCCTCACCCCAAGGGAAGGCGATGTGAATAACGACAGTAAATACAAACCGGCTACCACCAGCAGTAGGGCCTTGATCCCAATGACGAAGGTGATGGACTGCAGCAGGGCTCCCACGAGCGCACCGATCAGATTCGCACCGAGAGCATTACTCTTATCCTCAATGTTGGCAAACGAACGGATGAACACAATGCCGCTGAACAACATGGGCAGGCTGGTAAGTATGCCGATGAGCATAGCCTTCGTAAAATAAGGCAGGGATCCAAATCTTGCCAGGTCAATGAAGTACAGGAGTATACACGTGGCCACGAGGAAGATATACACCGGGGGAAGTGGAAGTCTGGGGAATCTGTAGGCAAGCCAGTTTGCAAGCAATGCCATGGCCAGGATGCTGGAGATGATAACCGTATTGACCTGCCAGGTATTCCCCAGGACAACGGAAGCTTTGCTGATGTTCTGCACCTCCAGCAGCAGGAAGGCAGCGCCGAGGAAAAAAAAGTGCCAGAATGTACGGCTGGCGAACGTAGTAGTGCCTTCCGCCTGCCACTTCTTACTGCTTCGGAAATATATGAGTCCCATCAGCCCGATGAGATAATAATACAACAAGGGGATCTTGGGGGATTCGAGATACAGGTAGGGCCAGTCATCAGTGATGATTTTGGTTGTATTTGTGACCTCTACTGGATGATCTGCCTGTTGGCCTGCGATGTAGGCAGAGAGGCGGTCATTAGCAGCGAGCTGGCTTTGCACAGTAGCCACATCGCCTGTGACAAACATGATCCCACCGCCACCATAATGGCTGACCGATATTCGGAAAACCAGAGGCGGCTGGCCGAAAGCTTCCTTCAGGACCAGGTTAATCCGATCGGCAATGAAAGGCCGTTGCGCATCAAAAGTAAGGACCATGATGCCCCCATCCTTGAGCTTGGACTTTGCCTGTACGATGCTTTCTCGGGTATATACATAGTGGTCGAGCCTGGCATTGGTGAGAGCAGTTGTCGTATGTGAATCCAGCAATCCGAAGGAGATGATATCGAACGAGCGATCTGTTGTGGCAAAGTAAGAGCGGGCATCATCGTTCACCACCTCCACCTTTGTGGAAGAGTATGGCTGTTCGGGATGTAGCTCTTTGCCAATCGCGATGATTGCCGGGTCGATCTCGACCGCGGTCACCAGAGAAACATCATGGCGTAATGCGCCGGCTACATCATTGCCAGTCCCGGAACCGACGATCAATACCGAGTCCGGATGGGGGTGGAGAAGCAATGGAATATCGTACTGACTCATTCCCTGTAAAGCTGGGTCGAACTTCTCGGGGTGTGCAGAGACGCGTTCCTCACTGAGGTCAATGATCGCCTGGTAGCCAGCATTGTTTACATCGATTTGATAATCGCCCACCCAATGGGCTTCACTCTTCCGAACAACCAATTTTTGGTAGGGCGACCATACCACGTCCAGGACTCCGGGCACCTGGCTTGCAAACCAGGAAAGGATCACGATCAGGCATAGAAGAATAAGGCTTGTTCTCCTGTCCCGGTTCGACCAAAAGATCAAGATGACCATCAGCGCAGCGGTAGCAAGGAACCAGGCAAATGGTGGCAAATATAAGTAGCTGAACAGGACAAAGGCCAATGTTCCAAATATGCTGCCCAGGATATTCACCGAATAGGCTCCAATCGGGTTTTGACTGGCATTCATCCATCTTCCCAGCATGCGTCCTAATGGGACAAAAATGTCGACAATCAACACCATCACGCCGTATGTCAGCACGAGCCCGGCAACCAGGTAGAGGATCTGCTGAAACCGGTCACTGGTTTCCAGTGGAACCCATATCAAAAGGTCCCCAAGAGTACTTAGCATCTCGCTGGTTGCGGCCAATGCCTGCCGGGTGACTGGGATCGCCATCAGGAACAGAAGTACGCTCAGCGGAACCAGGCTTTGTTTGATAGTCACTGGCTTTGTAGATGTGAACATGCCCAATCCCAACCCCAGGAAACAAACGACCAGGACAGTATTCTGCAGATACGCAAAGATGCGCATCTCGGTTCCGATCCAGCGAATCAACAGTGTCTCCAGGAACAACCCGAGAAGACTGATCAGCAGGATTGCCCAGGACAGGTGAGGGATGCTCAGGTCGTTGTCTGAATAGCTTTGGGATGTTTTCACGATGTTTTCAGGTCTGTTTGGCAAACTCTTTGAGTACCCGTGCCATGTGGCGCGCGTGTTTCAAATATAGATCCACACGGATGTTCTCATTGGGCGCATGGGCCCTGGTGTCGGGATAACCAAGTCCCGCCGTCGCAACCGGCAGGTGTAGATCGTGGACAAACGGGTGGCTGGGCCCGGATCCACCCACAAGCGGGACAAGCTGCATGGGCATCTCATACACATCCTCGGCGGTCCGCGCAACCAGTTGGACAAAGGGATCGTCTGGATCCGTGCGCGCCGGAGGGTCTCCACCCAGGTCGGTGATCTGGACATCGCTGAAGCCATGTTCATCGAAATGAGCGCGTAGCTTTTGGCGGATGTCATCCGGATCCTGATCGGGTACAAGACGGAAGTCGACTTTGGCGGAAGCACGAGCAGGGAGCACAGTCTTCGAGCCGGGACCCTGATAGCCGGACGTCAGACCGCAGATCGTGCATGTCGGAGAGAAGACTTCCTCCAGGCGCAGGTCCACACCGCCTGAGAGGCCTTTGATGAATTCTTTAACGCCATAGCGGGATTTGTACTCCTCCGCCACCTCCGGGAGAGCCTCCATGAGCTCCCGGTCACGCGTCGACGGACTGCGTATCCCGTCATAGAAGCCCCTGATGCGGACCCGTTCATCCTCTCCC
>DATAKV010000527.1:0-4425 GCA_036261375.1 Anaerolineales bacterium | reverse complement strand
GATGCCGTCGTCGATCTTCGCCTCAGGGGCGATGAGGAACCCGCCGCCTTCGCGCGGACCGTTGCACAACACCAGGTAAATGACCTTCTGTTCCCAGGTCTCCTGGTCTGTTTCGATCTGCATGTGGATCGGGTTATGGTCAAGGGCGATGGTCTGGATCACGGATGTAAGATACATCAGGAAGCCGCGAATAAGCGGGATCCGGTGCGAGCGGATGGTAACCATGGCGCCGAACCCGATTCCCAGTGTGTTGTCGAAATACTCCTGGCGGCCATGCTGGTCGGTCATCAGGACCAGGTCCACGGCGGAGACGTTGCCATCCAGAGTGCAGGCAAGCGCCTCGGTTGGCTTCCTGGAGGCGTTGATGCCATGGGCGAAATCATTCCCCGACCCGACGGGCACCACGCCCAGGACAGGGCGTTTCTGCTCGGGCACCTTCATCAACCCGTTGACCACTTCATGGACCGTTCCATCCCCGCCCATGGCGATGACCAGATCATAACCCTGCTCGCCCGCCTGTTTGGCCAGCTCGATGGCATGCCCGGGATAGACGGTGCCGCTCCAGTCCACGTCTCCATGCTGTTCGGTGATGGAGCGCAGGTCGCGGGCGATGCGCCAGGCATTTCCCATATCGGCCATCGGGTTCAGGATGATCTTTACTTTGCGATGCATGATGGTGTCTCCATAGATAAGACCCTAAAGGTTTTTCTCCGTATCGGATTCGCTCCCTGTGAGAAGACGAAGGAGAAGTCCAAAGGGAACGTTTGCACAGAAACCTTTAGGGTCTGTAGATTTCGTTGATTATAACCCCCGTACATTCAAAGGGAGGTTAGATGCCAAGCCGGTGGGATGCCAGTGGACCGGTGATGCCGCGGGCGATCTGGAAGGTGCCGCGGTTGTATTTTTTGGCCTGGTACAGTGCTGCATCGGCAGCCCGCAGCAGCTCCGATCCGTTCCTGGCATGGACTGGGTAGATGGCAATGCCGCCCGAGATGCCCAGCTTGAGCCGGCGGCCATCCGGGAGCTTGTATTTGATGTTGCGCATCCCCTCCAGGATCTTTTCGGAGACGATCTGGGCCGAGGACATCTCGGTCTGGCTGAGGATCAGGGTCAGCTCATCGCCGCCGTAGCGCGCCAGAAAGTCCGTGTTGCGCACGCCGCGGGCCATCTGGTTGAAGACCACCCGCAGGACATCGTCACCGGTCGAGTGGCCGTAGGTGTCATTCACATCCTTGAAGCCGTCCAGGTCCATCATGATGACTGCGAAGGAATAGTTGTTCCGGCGCGCCGCCAGGACTTCCTCCTCCAGCCGTTCATCCAGGGCCCGCCGGTTGGGGAGCCCGGTCAGGGTGTCGCTGTATGCCTGGCGGCTGATCATCTGGTGCAGGCTGGCGTTCGAGATGGCGACCGCTGCCTGGTCGGAAAGCAGGCTGAGCAGACGTAGTTCGGAGGGGGAGAAGCCGCCCACCGTGATGCGGGACAGGTTCATCACACCGACCACAATATCGCCCACTTTGAGCGGCATGCCAATGATGGAACCGATCCAATCCTTTGGTGCGGTGGCAAAGAGCGGGTGACTCTGCATATCCTCGACGATAATCGTTTCGCCCCCACGCGCGACCGTGTACGTCAGGCCATTCGAACGCGGGGCAGACCACGGCTTGTTGCGCGTCTCATCCGAATCGAGTGCCGCGCCAAAGGATAATTTGTTGTTCTTATACAGGAAAATATTGACATCCCGGGCGTTCTCGATCAGCCGCATCGCCTCGGTGACAACGGCATCCAGAACATCAGGCAGGTCCAGGCTGGAGGTGAGATGGATGCTCAATTTCTTGAGGGTATCCAGCTCGTCGGTCTGTTGTTTGAGCAGTGAAAGCAGAGCCTGATGGTTGATCAGCTGCTCGGACAGGGTCTGGATAGCCCCCGCATCGTCCTGTAAATGTTTTTCGACCGCCGTAGCAAGAATATCAAGAAGTTTGACCAGAGCGTTTCTGTCAGGTTCCGAAACATCCTGTTCTTCCAGAATGCGACGCGCCTCAGTGAGGATCTTTAATCTGTTATCACCCATTCGTGTTATCAATTGAGCATTTAATCATAAATCAGGTTGAAGAAAGTGGGTCTTTTGTCCTAGTCTTGAATCGATTCCCATTATTATATCAAGCCCACCCTTGCCATTGATGCCATAACGGTTCGGTTCCTTTTGGGGACGTTATACAGCTATTAAACTGCTTAATGGCATTGTCCGCAAGGGAGGAGGACTATACGGATATGTTAAAATGGATAAACCCTTTTGGAGGACAACGTGTCAGACCCCTCACCCTCTCTACAGCAGTCTGCGGGAAGACCTGTTCCTGCTACACCACTCCAACCCCGGCGGCGCGGGATTATCATTGGGGCCTCCGACGGCCTGGGAGCTGCTCTCGCCCGCCGCCTGGCAGGCGAGGGATATTCGCTTGCACTGGTTGCCCGCCGCGAGGACAAGCTTCAGGCTCTCTGTAGCGAGATCAATCAAGTAACGGGTTCAAATTGTGCATATTCGTATGTGCATGATGTCACTATGTATAACGAAGCCCCTGCCCTTCTGCGCCGGATCGTTGCCGATCTCGGCGGCCTGGACCTGGTGATCTTCAGTGCCGGGATTAACCGCCCACCTGGCGGCCTGGACAAATACAATTTTGACAACGATCGCGAGATGATCGAGACCAACCTGCTCGGTGCAATGGCCTGGCTGACGCCTGTTGCCCAGATGTTCCATTCGGCCCGGACGGGTCATATCATCGGCATCGGCTCGGTGGCCGGTGATCGCGGGCGCGTAGGCAACCCAGGTTACAACACCTCCAAGGCCGGGCTGGCCACGTATCTCGAAGCCCTGCGCAACCGGCTGACCCGCCACGGCGTTCATGTGCTGACCGTCAAGCCCGGGTTCATGAAAACGGATATGCTCAAGGCCGCCCAGGGAGGCACGCCGTTCGCCATTCCGCCCGAAAAAGCGGCCGAGGATATCTGGAAGGCGATCCGGGCACGCAAGCAGTCGATCTACACACCCTCCCTGTGGCGCTGGATCATGCTGGCTATCCAGCACACGCCTTCATTCATCTTCCGAAGGTTATCCTTTTAACTATGGAGTCCAGTGGCTTGTCGCTGGCATTGAAGGAACTATGTCTCTCAACCTAAACAACTTCACACAACTCGAAAACTTTGGCCACTCCCTTCGGGCGCCGTCCTATCGCTTCCGGCCTGAGTGTGTAGAGGAGATCCAGGATATTTTCCCCATCGCTAAAGAGTATGGATTAACAGTCACCGCCCGCGGCGCAGGCAGAAGCTATAACGACGCGGCACTCAACGGCGGCGGGATCATGATCGATCTCTCGGGCATGAACCAGATCCTCGACTGGGACCCATCGTCTGGCCGCGTGCGCTGCGAGCCAGGGGTCACTCTTGAAAAGCTCTGGCAGCGCGTCGAGCCGGAAGGCTGGTGGCCGCCGGTCGTCTCGGGCACAATGAAGACCACGCTCGGCGGATGCCTGGCCGCCAACATCCACGGCAAAAACAATTTCCAAAAAGGGACGATCGGCGAGCACGTCATCGAGTTCACGGCTCTGCTCCCGTCCGGCGAACAGCTCACCTGCACGCCTGAAACCAATTCCGACCTGTTCTACAGCATGATCAGCGGGCTGGGGATGCTTGGCATCTTCACGTCCATCACGATGCAGATGAAGCGTATCTACTCGGGGCTGTTGCGCGTGGACGCGCGACCGGTGCGGAATCTCAGCGAGCACCTGGGCGACCTGCTCGAGAATGCGCCGCATAACGATTACATCGTCGGCTGGCTCGACACCACAGCCGGTGGGGGACGTCTTGGGCGCGGCCAGATCCACGCCGCAAATAACCTGAAGGAAGGCGAAGACCCGAACGCACAATTCAACATGCGTCTCGAAAACCAGACCCTGCCGCCGCGCATCTTTGGGGTTTTCCCAAAATCGATGCTGCATCATTTTATGAGTCCCTTTGTGAACAACCTGGGCTGGCCAGGTGTAAATATGGCGAAGTACTTTGCATCTCTGCGCAAGCATACCTTCCTGCAATCTCACGCAGCCTTTCATTTCCTGCTCGATTATGTGCCCAATTGGGAGCTATCCTACGGGCGCGGCGGCTTGATCCAGTACCAGTCCTTCCTGCCCAGGGTAACGGCCGAAGCTACCTGGCGCGAGATGATCGCTATCTCGCAGAAGCGCGGCCTGCCGTCCTACCTGGGAGTGACCAAGCGCCACCGCCCCGACAAATTCCTCATCTCTCATGCCGTGGACGGTTTCTCCCTGGCACTGGATTTCAAGGTAACCGATTCCACGCGCACAAAACTAAGCCAGATGCTTCGTGAGTTTGACCAAATGGTTGTTGAAGCCGGCGGTCGTTTTTATTTTGCCA
>DATAKV010000520.1:0-4885 GCA_036261375.1 Anaerolineales bacterium | reverse complement strand
TTGGCGGGCAGGTTCTCATTCTGCCGGACCACCTCCAGCAGCCTGTCGTAGTTGAACTGCTCGTTCCCCTGCAGGTTGAGCGCTTCGATGATGCCATCCGTGTAGAGCAGGAGAATGTCTCCCTTCACTAATTGCAGGCTCTCCATGCGGATATGATATTCTTCCATGAGGCCAATGGCTGCACCGGTGGGTTTGAGCCAGGTGCTTTCGCCGGTGGAGCGGCGATACAGAAGCGGGGGATTATGTCCGGCACTTGCGTAGCTCAGCGTTCCCAAGTTGGGATCCAGCCTGGCAAAGAAAAGGGTGACGAAGGTTGTGAAGTTGATGTTATGTACATACAGCTTATTGATCCGTTTCAGTACGTCGACCGGGGAATCTGTTTCGGGTGCCAGGGTGTGGAAAACCGTCTGCAGGCTGGACATCAGCATCCCGGCGGCGACGCCATGCCCGCTGACGTCCGCCACAACCAGGCCATGGGTTCCGTCTTCGAAGGGCAGAAAATCGAAGTAATCGCCGCTGACAATCTGGGCGGGACGGCTGAAAGCGGCAATTTCATAATTGGGAATGGACGGTACCTGCTGGGGAAGCAGCGCCCGCTGTACCACCTGGGAGAGCTCGAGCTCGCTTTCCAGCTGGCGAAGCTCCGCATCGGTATAGTGACCGAGACAGACGGTGGCGGTGTAGTCCATCTGGAGCAGCTCGAAGTCGACGGCATCGTGGCAAACTTCACAGATGCCGTATTCTCCCGTCTCCATTTGCTGCAGGGAGGTATCGATCAGCTCCAGCTCCAGCTGGACTGCTGTTTCATCGGCATACCCCAGCTCGATCTGCTTTTTCGGCTCGGGAGTTGCCTGCTGCCATTGCCTGAGACTATCCCGCTTCTCAAGCAGCCCTTCACGTATACGATGGGTTACACTGGTTTGCATGTTGTACTCTCTTCCTTTACCCGTATCTAGATGAAACGAATGTTCTAGCTCTTACAAAACTCTCATAATTTGCCGTTCAGGACGAGCCTCCACCCGGGAATGTTCCATGGCCCATGCGGTATAATCGCTTCGCCATGCCCAGACGTAAAGCTCCTGAAGACATGTCGGTTGAGGAATTGCGCCGTTTGCTGATCGAAAAACGGCGCGGGGCGCGGCGCGAGAGGCTCGAGCACTTTAAAAGGACAGGCCGTGTGGTGGACGTGGCTCCGGATGCGCTGGCCGAGTCGGTCCCGGTGGTGGATACGCCCGAAGGGGACGGCGACGCGGCTGAGGTCCCGGTCTCGAAGCGCCGGCGGGTCATGGACCGTCTGCTCCTGGCGGTGGAAGTGTTGGCGGTGGCAGGACTGGTCGGAATCCTGATCAGCGGGCTCGGCATCCTGCAGGATCTCAATGAAGAGGTGGCCGCGGCCCTGGTCCAGGAGACCCTGACGCCCACACCACTGGTGATGGCCGTTGTACTGCCTTCCGGTCACACCCCCCCGGACGCGCAGGGAAACACGCGGCCGAACCTGGAGGAGATCCCCGAGCACCTGCAGCCCATGGTGCAGTCGCTGGCGAACCTGCCCGTCCCCACCGCCGCACCGGACCAGGCGATCCGCATCCAGATCCCGGCGATCGAGATCGACGCGCCGGTCGTGCAGGGTGACGGCTGGGAGCAGCTCAAAAAAGGCGTGGGACAGAATATCGGTTCCGCCAACCCCGGGCAGAATGGGAACGTTGTGCTCTCGGCCCACAATGACGTGTACGGGGAACTGTTCCGTTACCTGGATAAGCTGCAGCCCGGCGACCAGGTGGTCATATACACACAGCAGCGACAATATACGTATGTGGTCGACCGTACGGCCCTCGTGGAGCCGACCGCCGTGGAAGTGATGGCCTCTACAGGCAGCCCAACGGTGACATTGATCTCGTGTTATCCCTATCTTGTAAACGACCAGCGCATTGTGGTGTTTGGACGGTTACAGAATTAATCATGCCATTGCAAACGGACCGAAGCAGTCTTCTCCTTGCTGAGAGGCCTGTCTCGTACGGGAAGCAATGAATAAAGGAAAGGTGAACCTATGGCTAAGAAAACCAGACGAACAACGACAGTCAGTGTGACTCCGGCAGCAACCTCACGTACAGAGTTCAACCCGGATTACAGTGCGGTGAAGAAGGACCTGGCCCGCATTGGTACGCTGGCAGGTTTTTTCATTGCCGTGCTGATCGTTCTTTCGTTCTTCCTTCGATAAGTAAATAAGTAGTACGGGCATAAAACTCGCCCCGCCGTGAGTTGGTAAGCGCTTTAACGATTCGCTGTATGGGATGGGGGAAGCGCTGAATAACAAGACACCTAGTTTGATCCATGTCTAATAAAACGTTTGACATATTGATTCTGACCGGCCGCCCGGCGTCGGGCAAGAGTGAGATCATCCATTTTCTCACTCATCTTTCTGAAGACATCCGCCGTGAGCGCTTTTATATCGCTCATCTGCAGATCCTCGATGATTTTCCCATCCTGTGGGCTTGGTTCGAGGAGGATGACCTCCTGAGTAAAACATTCGGCTTGCCGCGCCTGCACAGTGACGAACAGGGCTACTTCAAGTTCAGAGAGCTCTGGCACGTGCTCATCGAGCGGTTAAGCCTGGACTACTCCAAAAAGATCCGCGATGATGCCTCCTACCATGCCCATACCACCGCCCTGATCGAATTTTCACGCGGCAGTGAACATGGAGGCTATGCGGAGGCCTTCCAGCATCTTACCGATGAGATCCTTAAGCGGGCGGTGATCCTGTATGTGCGCGTGCCGTTCGAAGAATCGCTGCGCAAGAACCGGCGACGGTTCAACCCGGATAAACCGGACAGCATCCTCGAGCATGGCCTGACCGATGAAAAAATGGAGCGGCTCTACCGGGACGATGACTGGCCGGCCCTCGCTCCGGGAGAGAGCGGATATTTGAGCGTGCGCGGTCTCGAAGTTCCCTACGCAGTATTCCCCAATGAAGACGATGTCACCACTGGCAAACCGGACCAGCTGGCAGACCGTCTGGAAGATGTGTTTAACGGGTTGTGGGAACTATACAAGAAATAAATATTTTCATGGGGATGAAGTGGTGAGTACAGGCCGGGGAAAATTGAGTTCTCCCAGTTGCATTCGTTATTAGCAAACTTTTTAAGCCCCATATAATTACTCTTCCATAGTGACAGAGGTCTACTTCAGATGGGTATTTGGTGTGTAAAATAGATACACACTTGGAGGCTGTATGGAATTATATAGAACCCAAATTCTTCTAGCCAAAAAACAACATGAATCCCTGTCCCGGATTGCTGAAGAGGAAAATCGGAGCCTTTCCGAAATTGTGCGTGAAATGATCGATCGTGAACTCCTGTATCGCCAGAGGCGCCAGATTGTACTGGCCGCTCGTGAACTGCAGGAGGATTACAAAACAGATCCAGGATTAAGTGATTTTTCGGCCCTGGATTCGGACGATTTTCTTTTCGAGGATCATGACGATGCATAGGGGTGAGGTCTGGCTGGTAAACCTCGACCCAACCATTGGATCAGAAATTCGCAAAACCTGCCCGGCTGTCATCGTGAGTAGCGACCTCATTGGCATCCTGCCCTTGAGGGTTGTCGTGCCACTGACGGAATGGAAGGATCGGTTTGCCACGGCTCCCTGGATGGTCCGTGTTGATTGTGATGAGCAAAATGGATTAAGTAAAACCTCCGCTGCGGATGGTTTGCAGATTCGCTCGGTATCTGAGCAGCGCTTAGTAAAAAGAGTGGGAATCGTAAGCAATATCCAGATCGAACAAATCGTGAAGGCTGTTTTCAATGTCCTCCAGCGATGATGCTAAAAGTGATTCGATTGTTTTCCTGGAAAAGCTGGCCTACGGCGGTGATGCAATGGGCCGTCTTGAAGACGGGCGGGCCATTTTTGTTCCTTTTGGGCTGCCGGGTGAGCGTGTCCGTGTCCGCCTGACGGAGGAGAAACGCGGCTTTGCACGCGGAGAATTGGTGGAAGTGCTGGAAGCCTCAGCTCAGCGGATCACGCCGCGCTGCATCCATTTTGGTTTGTGTGGGGGATGTCATTATCAGAACCTGCCATATGAAGAACAGCTAAAAGCCAAGGCCGACATCCTGCGTGACCAGTTGACGCGCATCGGCCGGATCGAGAACCCGCCGGTCAGGGATACGGTCCCCAGTCCCAGCCCTTGGAACTATCGAAATCATGTACAGTTCCATCTTACGCAGGATGGCAAATTGGGCTATATGACCGCAGGCCATCCCAGAGTATTTGCCATCCGTGAATGTCATCTGCCGGAAGGGTCGATCGACTCGCTCTGGCCCCAATTGGAGTTCGAGCCGGGCATGGATCTCGAGCGGGTGTCCGTGCGCTCGGGCACGGACGAAGACATGATGCTGGTATTGGAATCGGACTCCCCAGAGCCTCCCGAGCTCGAAATCGAAGCCGGAATCTCAATCACACACATATTCGAAGAGAACACGGTTGTCATTGCCGGGAACGACCATGTAATCACGAAAGTGTTGGACCGTGAGTTCCGGGTCTCAGCCGCCTCCTTCTTCCAGGTCAATACGGCGATGGCGGGGAAGATGGTGGAGCATTTACTTGCTACTCTACCTGGATCCCTGTCTACCATGCTATTGGACGTCTACTGTGGAGCCGGCCTGTTCAGCGCATTCTTTGCGCCCAGGTGTGAGCGGGTGATCGGGATTGAGTCGTCAGCCTCCGCCTGCGAGGATTTTGCCTTCAACCTGGACGAGTTCGAGAACGTGGACCTGTACGAGGGACTGGCCGAGGAGGTGATCCCATACCTCGAAGCGCAGCCGGATGTTGTGCTGGTCGATCCGCCGCGCGCCGGGTTGGAGAAACGGGTTGTGGATGGGCTCCTGCAGC